>CAYNQP010000258.1:0-5805 GCA_964399325.1 uncultured Pirellulales bacterium | reverse complement strand
ATTTGAGGACCACGAATGGTGTAAATATCACGTATGTCGAATGGTTTGGATTGAGACATGTTACCTCACTTGTTAGCCATTAATTGTTTCCAAGCCCGTGCAGAACCGCATTGATTCCTGCATCCGTCTTATGAACTCAGGCAGTAGTCGGATTCTTAGTTCACGGCTGTCGCCCGGAGCGTTTCGATTACAGCATCATGTATGAGAAGTCGTGCTATCTTAGCACTTGCCTCCCCAGACATTGCCTTTCTTCTTCTCTTTTGCCTTTTGTGGAACGACTTCAAGTTCTTCTGGAAGATTCGTTTCGGCACTCAGATCAATCGGCATTTTGGTCGTGGGATAGGGCTTGACAACACCAAACAGAAGATCCGCAGACACCCGGATCGAATCAGGAGTTCCGGAAAAATTACAGATCACGGCATCGGCATCGGTCGTCGTCCCCCTACGGTACGGGAAGTTGGTGACGACCACCACATCTTTGCCAGCCGCTTTCAGCGCCTTGACCAGATGTCTGTTATTGCCCTTCTTCTCAATTCGGGCATAGTAGTTGGTCATCACCACCAGATCCACTTCCTTAGCGAGTCCCAGCGCCTCTTCGACCTCATCGGCTTCGGCGTAGAAGGATGTGTCGTCAAGAACAAGATTGGAGGAATGCTTGGTCATCTGCTCACAGAACATATGGGGATGGCTGTAGAGATCCTTGCCAAGGAACTCATACGGGATACATTGCTCGATCACCAGCATCTTCTTGTCCTTGCTCAGGGGCAGCAGCTTCTTATCGTCGCGTACCATCAGCAGTGCCTTGTGTGCCACTTCCCAGGAGAAGTCGATGTTTTCCTTGCTTCTGACAATCGCGGTGGTTTCTTTGGGATCCATCTTGCCGGCTTTTTCGAACAGCCCCTGATCGTATTTCATACACAGCAACCGTCGCACCGCGTCATCCACACGCTCTTCGGGCAAATCCCCGTTTTCAACGGCTTGCTTGATGCCAAATAAACACTGTGAGCGGGATTCGTCGTCCGCCTTGAGCAGAATCGTGTCCACGCCGGCCTCGATGGCCATGGCACAGGCCCGCGGCAGGGGCCATTTCTTCAGGATAGCAGCCATGCCAATGGCATCAGAAACGATGACGCCGTCAAATCCCATTTCTCCTCGCAGCAGATCGGTAAGGATCTTCTTCGAAAGCGTGGCCGGGTATTCTTCGTCATAGGCCGGGAAGATTGTATGTGCCGTCATGAGAGCCGAAGCCCCCGCGTCCACACCTGCCTGGAAGGCGGCCAGCTCGACCTCTTCCATGCGTTTCTTATCACCGCGGCAAACATCGAGCATATCATGGGCGTCCGTGGCGGAATCGCCCCGGCCCGCAAAGTGCTTGATGGTGGCGGTAATGCCTGCATCCTCGTAACCGCGCACCGTTGCATCGATGAACTTGGCACAGACCTTGGGATCGTCGCCGAAGGACCGAACACCGATCTCTGGATTCAGCGGATTGATATTCACGTCGCAGACCGGATGATAGAACTGGGTTACACCCACAGCGGCCATCTGACGGCCCATCAGATTGGCGATTTTGTAGGCCAGCTCCACGTCGCCGATGGCGGTGATGCCCATGGGGGGCGGGAACTGGAGGACGCGACCGGCAGAGTAGTCGTTCTTGAAATCGCCTTCCATGTCAATGGTAATGTGAAGCGGAATTCCCGAATCCCGGTTCATGGCGATTTGTTGCAGCTTATTGAGCGCCTCGGTCAACTCTTCCGGCGTTACGCTCACACCGAAGCCGCGGGAGTCGAAATAGGTATGGGCAATATCGAAATAGTCATCCGGCGCCTTGAAGTTGGGATCGATCTGCGAACGGCCCCAGTACAGGTTCTTGCAGGTTTCCAGTGCGTACGGTTCCAGGCAAAGGCCGCCGGCTTGCAGTTTGGTGACTTGTTCGATCCCCGAGGGCGTCAGGCAGGCCCCACGCCAGGTGAACGTGAGCAACTGGCCGCATTTCTCCAGCAGGCTCATTTTTGCTATTTTCGCAGCAACAAAATCGTCTCTTTGTTTTGACATTGCGTAACTCCTCAAAAGTTATTGGATGCGATACTGAGCCCGCACCACGATACAAGCCTTAGCAGCCACATACCTCGAAAGCCTCCATGGTTTCATCGTCATTCCAGCCAAACAGTGTCTTCGAAAGGATCGAACTGAAACCGCATCGTTCCGATTTAGCTCGGCCTCATAATGATAAGCAAAAAGGTGGTCAAGTCAACATGTTTTACCGTTCTCCCTGATAAGCCCCAGCGGGATTTGCAGGAAGTCACACTGCGGGTGAAATGATACCGTCTGTCTACTGTGCCCAGGCGCAGCCGAAGCACCTGGGCACCAAAGAGGAATGGTCTCACGTTTGCTGGACTACGCGAGAGGTTCTGTTGGGAGCAATTCGGGGATGGAGGCGGCCAAGTATCATACGGCTTAGCAGCCCGTTGAAAAAGGGGTTCCCCGCGATGGTTTTATGTTGACGTAGCGTAGCCGGTTTCCTGTGCGGACGTAAACCTGTCAGGGCCGAATGGCACTGCTGTGCGTTTTGGGTCTTGCCGGCGCGGACTTTCCAACGGCGCATTGAGAGAATAATGTCGCTCTGGATCCTGCGGTGGCGTATTGCTCTGGCCCGCCGGATCGGTATCATGGTTCTGGCCTTCCTGGGCCGATATATTCTATGCCCTCTTTGGCCAAGAAGACATCTTCTCGACCGAGATCGTGCTGTGGGCCTTTCTCGCCCAGGCGCTCCGGGACGCCGGGTCGAAACCCTCATCGTGGTCACCACGCTGACCGATCCACAGGCGTACTCCAAAGAGGATATTGCCGAGTTGTACGGCTTTCGCTGGAATGCGGAGTTGGACATCCTCCAGATCAAACAGACCTTGCACTTGGACCACGTTCGCTGCAAAACGCCGGAGATGGTCCGCCGGGAGTTGTGGGTGACGTTGTTGGCCTACAATCTGATCCGCAAAGTGATCGCCACCTCGGCAGCGGTTCATGCCAAACCGCCTCGGCATCTGGGCTTCACTTTGGCGTGCCAGACCCTCCTGGCCTCCTGGATGTTGCTCGCGACGGGCTCCTGCCGAGACACAGGCGCCATGTACCACACGATGCTGGCCCATATTGCTGCCAACGAAGTGGCCGACCGGCCCGGCCGAATCGAACCGCGCGTGCTAAAACGTCGTCGCCACCGTTACCCACTCATGCAACGGCCCCGGCAGCAATGGCGAGCACAACCGGGAAAAACATAAACTCATGGCCACAGTGTGTTTGGGGACGGCAGTGCCATTCGTACCTGACCCCTTTGATTCCCCTTTGATTCCCTGCTCATAGATGTCCCCAGAACTCCCCAAGATAACTCTAACTCATGTAAAACTAAGAGCTTACCGCTACCTTAGTGACATTCGTACCTGACCCAGTTTCGTTCCTGACCCCCGTTTCGTTCCTCGACCAGAGTGACGACTAGCAGAAAATGTGCGAAGGATCCTTTACACTGCCAAAAATCTCTTGCTTTCCCATTCCCTACGACTTAGAATACTGATCCGTGAGGGAGGTGGCCGGTTGCTGAATGTGGAGGGGGCTGAGGCTTGCCATGAGGAGCGAGTATGGACAGATCACAAGAGACGATACGCATAAACATCCATCGAACTGAGGGCCAGGAATAATGCATTGTGGCCGTCGAAACTCCATGATGACAGGAAACTGAGGTAGGCAATATGAACAAGAGGCGCATGGCGGTATTGTCGGCAACGGGCACGGGGCAGAAACGAACACTGCCTGCCGTGCGTGAGGGGAACATATGTGACATAGTGGGGATACACGGAAGAGACCCGGGAAAGGTTGAGAAGATCGCGGCGAAGTTTGAGATTCCTGTGCACTCGACTGACGCCGCCCAGCTTCTTGACTCGGTCAAGCCGGACTTCGCCTTCATTGGGTCGCCACCCTTTCTGCACCTTGAGCAGATCCGCCTGTGTGCGGATAGGGGAATTCCTGTCCTCTGTGAGAAGCCCCTTTGCGTATCTGTCGAAGACGCCGAGGAGATCAAGAGGCTTTCGGCGGAAAGCGGTATTGATTTGAGAGTGGCACACCACCTCAGGCATCAACCCGCAGTAGACTACATTCGTAAGATCGTGACAGGAGGCGAACTCGGGGTCGCTAGACGGGCTTCGTTGCAGTGGGCATTCTGGGTGAGGGAGGAAGCGACAAGCAATGTTTGGAAGAGCGACGTCACCAAGGGCGGTGCGCATGCATTCTTCGACTCAGGTATTCACGCAATTGACATGATGATGTACCTGTTGCCCCGGCCGAATAGCGTCGCCGCTATGGGTACTAAATCAAGATTCGCGAACTCTCTCTCGACAGTGTCTGCACTATTCGATTGTAGCGGCGTCATCGCAGAATTGAACACATCTCAGGCCTTGAAATGCCCCATGAATGCAATGGCCATCGACTTCGAGGATGGAACGCTCCATGTCCCGAATGCCTTCGGAGAGAAATCGATTGGGAAGGTGGAGATTATTCGGAAAACGGGTCTGGAGGAGGTCGCTTTTGAGCCAATGAACCCATACGGGCAGGAAGTTGCCGACTTTCTGGACGTTCTCGATGGCCAGGAAAGCCGGGGCACTACGCTTGAAGAGGCTATTCAGGGCGTTACTATTTTGAACGCAATTGAGCTGTCCTGCGCGGAAGCACGATCTGTCAAGCTCTGAGTAAGGGAGGTCAATGGTGGCCAAACGCAAGACCAAACGCAAGACCAAACCTGCTCAGTCGGTTTCTCGGCAACTTGCCGTACAGTTGATCAAGAGCAAACAGACAGGTCGCCCCGGTGCGACTGTTCTACTCGGAGCCGGTGCATCCATAAGCTCTGGCATCCCCCTATGGCCACATCTGGCCGAACAAGTATGCCGAGAGTGTGCAATTCCCAGTTCTGACAGACCGCCCACAGTTGCGCTCTGCGAGTACTTCTCCCGGCCGGATGTGCCATACGAAATCCGCTACACGTTCTTTCAACGGTATCTTGAGGGGCAAGACCATTCGATCGGATACTCTCACCTTGGACAACTGGTCAAGGATGGCCTTATATCGACGGTTCTCACCACTAATTGGGACTCATTGTTGGAGGCTGCGTTGCTGCGTTTTGTTCCTTGTGCAGCCCTGAAGGTGCTTGTGCGGGGGGAAATGCCTGATGACACCATAGCAGATGTACTCTCTTGGCGTCACGGGCGGCCAACGGTTCTGAAACTCCATGGTGATGTCCAGGCGCGGCGTTTTCTGCTCGGTGACAGTGAAACGCGCGGATTCGACGGCAAACTCTCGTTGGAGCTCTCCGAACTCTTGTCAGACACCACCTTCGTGGTCGGCCAATCGGCACAAGATGTCGATATCCTAAGCCTCCTGATTGGGCGCGCGGGGAAACGGAAAGGGATGCTATACCATGTGAGGCATGCCGAGACCCCCTCCGAGATAGACTTGTTGCTTGAGCGCGCAGGAGCAAACGTCGTCCACGGTGAACAGGCCAGCATCCTAGCTGACGGACACACGGTCAATGTTGGTGACTTTGATTCGTTCTTTACGCAAGTGAATCTCGCGGTACAGAGAGAACTGATAACAGAGAAGCGATCACTCCTTCGTCAAGCAGAATCTTCAATTCTGAACAAGGAAAAGACCGGGGTCGGCTATATCAACTACACGAGAATATCCGACCTCGTCCACCACTTCGCACTACAAGTGCAAGAAGCCGACCCGGACCTAGGCTCTGTCTGAAAACTCATTTGGTGGCCC
>CAYNQP010000257.1:0-5808 GCA_964399325.1 uncultured Pirellulales bacterium | reverse complement strand
AGGCCGGAACGACGTTACGACTCATCGCCAGCATCAGCGCCATGGTGTGTTCGGCGGCACTAAGCGTATTGCCGCCGGGCGTGTTCATCACCAGGATGCCCTGGCGAGTCGCCGCCTTGATATCGATATTGTCAACGCCCACACCGGCGCGAGCGACAGCCTTGAACTTGCCCGGCTTGGCCAGGACCTTGGCAGTCACCTTCGTGCCGCTGCGAATGATCAGACCGTCGTACTCTCCGATGATGGCAGCAAGCTCATCCTCGCTGATCCCGATCTTGACGACCGCCTCAAAACCATCTGCGGCATTGATCAGGTCAATTCCTTCTTGTGCCAGCTTGTCTGTAATCAGCACCTTCATCATGCCAAAATTCTCCAATCTCCCTTATGGCTCAACCTGAGGCCCGCGCTGCAAACGCCCGAGCCAACGTGACCGCCCATCCGGCGGCAAGGATCACGAGCAGACCTATGACCAGATACGCGATCTTCATCTCACTCAGAATACGATCCAAGGCCTTGAAATATACGCCAAAAACTGCCGCCAGAAAAGCTAAAAATGCCGTTACCATCAGCAGAGTACAGACAAATGCCGAGGCCGGTTGGACATAGAAGGCCGTGAGCACCTCGCCCCGCGCGAAAGCCAACACCGATGTCGTCATGCCACAGGACGGGCACGGATATCCTGTCCTCTGTTTGAAACCGCACGGATCGAACACCTGGCCGAAATCGAAGTGGAGCTTTTGAAGTCCCCAGAGACCACCAAACAGGACAATCACAGACAAGGAGATGAGGGCACCGATGGCACGCTCGCGGGACGACGCGCGACGCACCACTTTGGCGGCATTTGTTGGTTGGCGTACCTGCATGAACGAGGTAGAATAGGACTAATCTGCCACCTTGTCAACAGAGAGTAGGTATGGGAGTATGCACTTGGAACAGAGAGACTTGAGCCGAATTCTGGAAACAGCCGTCGTCGCCGCCCGCCTCGCTGGGCAGCATGCGATGGAGGAAATCAACTACGTCAAGGCGACCGTCAAGAATGGTAACGAGTTGGTGACTCAGGCGGACCGTCAATGCCAGCAGATTATCATCGACCGCATCAAGGAGACGTTTCCCGATCATGGCTTCATCGCCGAGGAAGGCGAGGAGGGCAAGATGTTCAAGCGGTCTCCCCGTGGCGAACCCGCTATCTGGTGGGTCATCGATCCTATCGACGGCACGAACAATTACGCTCACGGCGTTCCCATATTTACGGTCAGTATCGCGGCCATGCTCGAAGGCCATCCCATCGCGGGGGTCGTCTTCGACCCAGCCACGGAATCCATGTATACCGCGCTCAGGGACGGCGAAGCCCAGCTCAACGGGCGGCGCATCAGTACCGGTGAAGAGGACATCGGCCCGCTTGCCGGCATTGGCCTGGACAACCATTTCGCCGATCCCATGCCGACGGGGGTGAACCAGATCATCCTGAGGGCGCGTTTTCGCAACTTCGGAACAAGCGCCCTGCACCTGGCTTACGTGGCCAGCGGCGGTCTGGTCGGAACCGTGATATGCACGCCCAAGTTGTGGGACATCGCGGCGGGAGTCGTCATCGCAGAGACAAGCGGCGCCATCGCGACAGACTGGCGAGGCGAAAGGCTCTTTCCGATGGATATGGCCGGCTATGAAGGACAAGCCTTTCCGTCCATCGTCGCCAACAAGAAGGTCCACCCCAAGCTCGTCGAAATGATCAACGCATAGATCCGCTATCGAGGGTCGGGCACCGGGTGCAGTGCCCGAACGCGTACCTGCCCGCCTTCGGGCGTTACCTCGCTTCGATCCAATAGGGCCATCACGCGCTTCTGCGGCCCGTCGAGGCCCAGCCGAACCAGAATATACGCCGTGAACACATCGCTGCGCACCGTCACCAGATCGCTGATCCTTCTGAAGATAAGGTCGCGTTCCTCAAAGTCATCGAGAGCGGTGTCCGGAACCGCATCCAGATCAGGCCCTCTCGGCGTATCATCGTGCCAGTTCTGCTTCGGCCCGTCGAGAGTCAGATTGCCCAGCGATTCAACCCGCATTAAGTCCGCCGTACTCTCGTAGGCCCCTTTGGCGTTTCGATCGTTCACGATGGCTCTGGCCTTCTCAAACGTGACGCTGTCCTCGTATTGTATCCACGGGAGCTGACCGAGCACAAACCACGGCGCTGTGTTGACATTGATTCGTCCCATGACGCGGGTCTCATTCAGGTCCCATCCGTGGTTGGCCGGATCCATCACGGTGAGATAGTTGAACACGCGCGCGTAATTCGGATTCTTCAAGTCAAAAAGGACGTCCGCTGCCACGGCGTCCTTGACGGCATTGGCATCGTATGCACTCTTGGCAAAGACCATTCCCAGCTCGCCGATATTCGTCAGGGGCCTGTTCGCCGGGTGAGCCTGGATGATCGCCTCCGGTTGCCGGGTCACCAAATCAGGCTCGGGCGCACTGCCAAGGCCGAGCTTCTCGGGGACCAGGGACCACAGGCGGCGGATGCACTTGTGCGGTGAAACGTCGCGCTGAATGCTCGGAGGCCCGGCGTTGGGATCGATGTTGGGAACCATCCAGCCGGTCGGCACTTTGACAGAATCGACGTCGGGGATCCATAGCCCCGTTGGCGCCGCCTTTCGCTCCAGCGAGATCGTGGAGCCTTCGTCGAAAGCAACTTCGAAAGCAGGTCTTTTAGTCTCCGCGATAATCTGGGCTTTGGGATTCGTCGTATCATCCGCCGCGGCCGGGTCGGAGAAGGCGCTGTCATCGAAAAGCTCGGCCGCAGGATCCTCAAGCAGCACCACTTGGAAGCGTCGCGTGCCCTGCCACACAATCGGTACGATGACGTTCGGGTCCGACAGTGATGGTGGTGTGATGACCAGCTGCCACTCTTCTGACTTAGGATCGTTGTCCTCGAAATAGGGCTTATAGAGCTCGATCGCATAGGACTTGTAGATGATGTTGGGGTCTTCAGAGTCCGGCACGAGGTTGCAGGCAATCTCTGAAATGTAGATACAGGGCCGCTCGAAGCCATAGTACCAGACGGGCGAGGAACCAGGCCCGGGGACGGCTGTCACTTGGTCGTCGTCATCATCGATATAGTCCAGCAGATTTGCCGTGATCTGCGCCGCAGCCGCCACAGCAACGGCATCCGGATCGTTCCCCCCCAAAGCCAAAGCGATCGCTTCACGAATCGCAAGGACATTGGGTGGTTTCGCATTGACATCGACCATCTTCCACGGATTCCCCGGCCGGTTCGCTTGGATCGACTTGGGCGTGATGATGCGATCCATGTTGTACGTCGTGGCAACGTGACGATATGCATAGTTCGGATCGAGACCGTCCGCGGCCCGCCCGAACCATTTGGGCACGTTCGCATCGACCGGCACAGAGATCGTCCTATTGTCCTTGAACCGCCCCCATTCTTCGGCCAGCGTGTCCACGCTCCCATGATTCAAGATGAATCGATATCGCAGTTCCAGCTCATCGGACAAATCGAATGGGGTATACGCATTGCACGGATCCGGTAGCAGGTACCCCCAGATTACTTGGTCCTCGTAGAGCGCCAACCCATTGACCGTATCGGTGATCGCGCGGGCCTGTAGCAGCGCGTCGGCGCCTTCCTTCAGGCTGGCTACCCCGCCCGCCAGCGTCGCCGCATTGATCTGACGCGGGCTGTTCCCATCTACCCGGGATTTCTCCGGCCACTCAGAGTCGAACCACCAGCCCGTGTTGATATTCAGCATGCCCCCGTTGTCGACTATCCGCACGGCCGCATACATCGGCTTGCCCTTGCTCGACACGACACCCGGTATCTGGTACCAGCGTGCATCGCTGACGCCATCACCGTCGGCGTCCGCATAATTGACATCTGTAATTGTGTCGCGCTCGCGCATCACCGTAATTGTGACGGTATTTATGTCGCTGGCGGGAGCACCGCCCAGGTTGCTGATCTGACGCCAGACGTAATCGCCGTCGGCCGTTCTGGATGGTTCCAGGTCGGCCAACCACAGGTTGTTGGCGTCGGGATAATCGTAGTATTCCTGATTGACCGAGACGCCGGGCACGTCATCCGCCAACGCCTCAGATATCTGCGCCACCACGCTGTCGACCGCGAAATCAAGCTCCCGACTCTCCGCCGTGGCCGTCGTGCCCATCTTGTCGAGGCGCGCCGCCATCACGAAGAGCACACCAATCATGGCCAAAAGGGTCGTCAAGACAACCGTCAGGATAAGCGCCGAGCCCGTGTGCCGCCCGGGGCCCCTTGGTCTTCTGTTTAGCCGCCCTGCCATCATAGATCAACCGCCCACCAAAACAATGTGCGTAAATATCCTGCCGTTCTTGATGATGCCCTTGGAATCGTACAAAGTGAATGTAATCTTGAAAGCCAGCGGATTGATGCTCTCGCTGCCCTCAGAACTGTCCTCAGGGAGTCTGCGTTGCCAGGGAATGGGACCCGTTCCCAGGTCGGCCCCCGCTTCAAGATAGTGGATCGTAAAATCGTCTACCCCTTTCGCCAGGTACATCGGCAACTGTGTTTCCAGAGTATTCGGGTCCGGAGGGCTGGACCACTCGTCAGGCGTACAGGGTGCATCCGTTCGCCACTGTTCGAGTGATGCGGAGTAGTACTCGCCGTTCCAGGCCGAATCCGCCTGCGGTGCCTCGGGGGCGAGAATCGTCTGCCGACGCAGCAAAACCCTGTCCCGCGGGGCGGGCGGCGAGGCGTATGAACTCGGGTCAAGCGACCCGTAGTAGATACTGGCCACATTGCCGACGATGGTCTGGCCGCCATACTGCCGCGTCGACTGGAAATCGCCGTTGGCGAAGAACGCCACACCGTCGGAATTGGTCGTGATCTCCTCCTCACTAACGGTCACCGTTGATGTCGACGTTCTTGAACGGCCGCCGTACTCAACGATCAATCCCTTGAAGTCCGCGTCAAGCTGCCCGGTGATGACGCGGAGATTCTGCATGATCTCGGCATTGGCCATCGCCATCTGCTGCGACTCGGTACTCACCCTGAAGATAACCCCCGCGAACGAAAGAATAATTGCCAGAATCCCCATGGCAACCACCAGTTCAATGAGTGTAAAGGCTTTGCGCATCCTATTCATCTAAGCTAGAACCTGAGAATCTTGTGGTAGACGGCCACCTGCGGATCACGCCCACCCAAAGTCGACGGCGGCACGACCCACACCCAGACTCCCGCGGCCGAGGTCATGTCCGCCCCCGTCCACGCCCGGTCGAGCCTGATTCTGTCGGGCGAGTTGGCATACCGCTCCAAAACGCGATAGATCTGTCCTGTCGTGTCATCGACAAGCCGGGCCCCGTCATTGACGAACGTGCGCTCATCGACACCATCGTCGGCCACCGCATCCACGATCGCGACTTCGCCGTCCACGACCGGACCGGTCGCCTGGACGATGTTGATCCGCAGGGGACGCGGCCTATCCGTCCTTTCCAGCAGGGGCCAGTCAGTGCCGGTTTGGCGCGTCCAATACTGTGTTGTGGTTCCGACCCGGCGACAAATGAAGATCGTGAACTCGACCAAACGGCTATCCGCCCCCATCCGCTTGCAGAGAGCCGCCCAACAATACTGCTTTTCGATGCTCGTGTCGGTCGACGGGTAGAAATACTCCGAGGTCGGCACCCCCACCAGTTGCTCATACGGTACGTATCCATCCGTTTTCAGGTCCGCGTGGTTAGGATCGAAACCATACAGGCGGATCTTGGCAAATGCTTCGTCCACGACCACCGTTGCAATCGTCCGCTCCGTCGAGAGGGTCGAAAAGTAGACTC
>CAYNQP010000256.1:0-5870 GCA_964399325.1 uncultured Pirellulales bacterium | reverse complement strand
ATGCCGACGGCCGTCTTGCTGTTGTTCGGTGAGCTGTGGCTGATGGATATCCTGACCGTGTCTGAGCCCGGCACACAACAAGGCGGGACCAGAGTGCCGGAAGAGTGAACTTCATATTCGGGCGGTGCTGGGGAGTCGTTTCTTCGGATAGGCAGAGACCGCCATGAGTCTCAGTGAAACTAGCCTCGGTGAGCAGTTAGGTGAGAGGCGGCAGTGCTTGACGGAAGGATTGGTCGCGGGGCGGTGAAGCCCACATAGAAGAACTCCGGAATGCGTTGGGCGATGTCCTGTTGTCTGCTTCAATCAGTATGGTGACATGGGGCGAATCCTCCTTCGCAGTGGCAATGCACATAGTGCCAATGACTGACAGAGCGTCTGGAGCCCGTCATCGTCCGTTACCGAGGGTGTGATATTCCGCGATTCTTCCGAGGGGATGCGGGCTTTGCTGGTCCCCGCGTATGTCGCTGCCTCAAAGGGCGGCCGTGCCAAGGCTGCTCTCCCAAGCAATCCTGAATCGTATCGCGTGGCTGAGAATGGCTTCAGAAACGCAAATCCCGGGATGATCGGTGGTCTTCGGCCGCCGCGGCAGGAATGACAGTCAAACCAACGGTCGGAGGCGTTGAGATTCGGCCGCGTGGTGTGATATTATCGAGAGATTGGAGTGCACGAGCCCCACTCATGAAGGCATATAGTAAGTATCTGATCAAACTCGACCTGCCCATGATGGGCGTGGTTGCGATTGACAGGCAGGCCATTCTGCGAAAGGACGAGGTATGAGACTGCGCGCAAACAATCTGCACGTGACGATACTGCTGGCATTGGCAGTGTGTGCAACATATTCAATGTTCTTCTTTCTGGATGAGCGTTTGGTGAATCAATATGCGCGGGAAGACGGTGCTATTGAGACACCGGGGGCGGTGATGTTTCTTCTCGCGTCGATTGGTTTCGGTTTCGCCTATTTTCGCTCGTCATCAGCACAGCGTGCTCTCACAGGGCTGGCAAAGATGGCGAGAAGGAATGTATTCTATTTACTGCTCTGTCTGTTCTTTCTGCTGGCATTCCTGGAAGAGATCAGTTGGGGCCAGAGAATCTTCCACGTGCAAACCCCCGCTGCGCTTCAAGAATTGAACAGGCAGGGAGAGACAAACATTCATAATTTGGTGTGGTTTCACGGCCATGACACATCGGGTAACCGCAAACCCTTTCTGGAGTTGCTCTTGAACGGCGATCGGGTTTACAGCCTGTTCTGGTTCGCCTACTGCATTTGTACTCCACTTCTTGCGACGTACAGCCGGCGGACAAGGAATATCTTCGCCAAGATCCGGCTTCCTGTGGTTCCACTGCATTACGTGTTCCTGTTTCTTGGGAGCTACGTGGTCTCAAAGGGATTTGAAGTAATGTACCCTCGCTACGAACACGGCATTGTCGAGACCAAAGAGTCACTATCCGGCTTCTTGTTCATGTGTGTTGCATGGGGGCAAGTGCATATGCTTTCAAAAGGGCGGGGCGATGAGAGTCCCAGTGAAAGTCCCCAGACTTGTCCCGCCGTGTGATGAGCGACTATCCAAGATGTATCCATTCCGTGAATATAGCCCCCACCACTAGGTGGAGAGAAGAGGATTGACTTGCCGAAATGCACGACATGGGTAGGGATTGACGATGACTCCACCTTGGAACGGGTTTCTTTCCGGTCTGTGCGACCGGTTGCCGTTGCGTGCCGTCATTGTTGACGACTGGCATGACACCCGTGCAGGCAGTCCACCGGCAATACTCAGGAGAAGACAAGCCATGCTTTTTGCCAATAGAAGCGCGAAGATTAACCTCAAGGCCCTTATTGTCCTGATCGTGGTCACGATGGCGCTTGGGGTGTCTCTATTCCTCGCTCGTCAGATCCGAAGACGCATTCTCTCGAAAGCGGATCTGCAAGCCGGGACGGCGGCCTTTGAAAACAAGGACTGGGCGGCTGCCTACAGGCACTTTGAAGAATACCTCGGTCGAAATCCGGATGACGTTGAAATCCTCAAGAGGTATGCCCAGGCACGACTGTCCATCCAGCCGCTGGATGTTTCCGTCCTCACCAGTGTAGTTGCCGCCTACCGTCGTGTCATACAACTGGCTCCTCTTGACCAAACCGCCTATGAGAAACTCGCCATGCTCTACACCGGCATCGGCGAGTTTGAAGAGCTTGCCTATATTGCCCGGCAACGGCTCGGACATGTCCCAAGTGATTTGAAGGCCCCGCTCTGGTTGGCTGAAGCATTAGTGCAACTGAATAAGACAGAGGAAGCCCGACAGACGCTCCAGACGTACACGCATGAACTCGAGACGCTTCCGGACAAGCATGCCGAATATGTGCACGCCTGTGCGCTGATGAGTCAGGTCATCCGTGGCGACACTTTCGCTGGGGCCAAGGCGAAGTCCTTGGAGTGGCTCAACAAAGCCGTGGACCACGCTCCCGAGTCTGTCGAAGCCCTGGTATCTCGTGCGCAGTTCTACCGCGAGACATCTGACATTCCCGGCGTAAGTGAGACGGATGGAGTAGCAGCCGCTCGTAAAGATCTCGAGGCGGCGGATGCGCTGGGCACAGACAACGCTAAGAGCCGTTACTCCTTGAGTGCCGAATGGATGGCTCATGGCGAGCTTGACCGAGCCGCCGCGGAACTGCGGGCTGCCGAGAGTCTATCTCAAGAAGCGCTGCAGGAACATTTTCTCGACCTGAATGACTGGACGGTAGCGAAATTCCAGCTCGCCTCGCAACTGACGACGCGGCAGAGAGCGGTGGCGGCGGGTGCTTCTCTGGCCGACGAGACGTTGGCCGCGCTGAAGGAGACAAGAACCCAAGTCCTTCCCTCTGCCACGGTACTCTATATTGCCGCCGGCAAGGTTTCAGAGGCGAGACGCTGTCTTGACGAGTATCTCGACACCTTGCACACACAGACAGGTGTAGCGGGGTCCAAGCTGAGGCTCGCCAACCTTCAGGCATTGGTGGCGAAGGCCGAGGACAACTGGTACGCGGTCATCGATGTTCTGCAACCGGTCGTTATGACGGATACGTCTCGACCCGACTTATGGCGGTTGCTTGCAGAAGCCTTCAGCCGGACAGATCAGCCGCGACGGGCAGTCAGCGCCCTAGTCCGATATCTGCGTCACTATCCGGACGATTCACAGATGACAGTGCAATTGGCCAAGGAGTACGTCAAGTTTCGGGACTGGAGGAAGGCGTTTGATGCGGCACGGCTGGCGGAGTCCCTAAATCCGGCGGATATTGACCTCAGATTGCTTCGCATAGAGGCAAGCATCAATCTGGCTGGCCGGCAGCAAGAGTTGAACGCGGCAGATCTTGAAGGGTTGTCAGGCGAATTGTCGATATTGCGTGCAGATTATCCTGGCCGAGTTGACATTCGCATCTTGCAGGTGCTCATCGCCACCTCGCTCGGACATCCAGATGAGGCTGAAAGAGAGTTGAAACTGGCCATAGGAGAGTGTGAGGAGCCGCTGAGTGCGGAGATGCAACTCGTCAAGCACTGCCAGCGAACCCAACAGATGACGGAAGCGATCCGTGTCTGCCAGACGGCCTGCGGGCGCCATTCTGAGGTGGCTGAGCCCTGGCTTGTGCTGTCCGACCTTCATGTGGCGAATGCGGACTATGACTCGGCCCGCAGTTGCCTCAGACAGGGGCTCAACACCGTTTCTGGGAAATGGGAGAGGCGATCAGCCTCATTGAGGCTTGCCCTGCTGGAGCTTACACATGGAGACAGGGACGCCGGGATACGTCTTCTGACCGAACTCGCAACGCAGGACAAGCGGGAGGTCTACGCTCGCACTCTACTGCTAGGTACGCGCGAAATCCAAGAGGACCAAGCCGCGGCTCAAGAACTGGTCAGGGAACTGCATGAGGCTGAGGGGGAAAGCGGGCTCATGTGGCGGCTGCATCAAGCGTCCGTGTGGCTGTCGTCCGAGGAGTGGCGTTCGAAGCAGCAAGATACTGCCGACCTGCTTCAATACTGCATTGACTCGGACCCTGAGTGGTCATCCCCGGTACTACTGTTGGCAGGAATGTATGAAAAGCTCAACGAGTTCAAACGTGTAGAAAATGTCTGTCGGCAAGCACTTGTCCGGAATCCCTCAGCTACTGAGATTACAGATAAGTTGATGACTCTCCTGGAAAGGCAGGGTCGCCTTTCGGAGGCGGAGCAGGTCCTCCGCCAGACTGAAGCAGACCCTCGGGTGGTCAGTGCCTGGCATGTGCGTATGGCCGTTCGGACAGGGGACTTCTCCCGCGCAATTGATGAACTCAAACTCAGTGTCTCCAATGACGACCAAGACGCAAGCTCACGAATCCTCTTGGCCAGACTGATCTACTGGCAAGCCAAAGACGTGGACCAGGCTTTTGCCTATCTGAAGGAAGCGGAAGTGATAACATCAAGCTCTACGGCACTTACGGCGGCAAGAGCCTCGATCCTAAGAGCGGAAGGCCGGGCCGAAGAGGCCCAGCGGATTCTTGATGAGCATGTGGAGAGCCGCGGCGACTTCGGCGCCTACATGTTGCGGGCAGCTTACCTGGCCTACGAAGGCGAAACTGATCGTGCGGAGACCGACTACAGGAAGCTAACAACCTTCGCGGAGAATGGTGCGACGGGCTATGCACTGTTGAGTGATTTCTATGCACAGAATGGCAAGCTCGATCAGGCCGTAACGACGCTTGAGGAGGGTATGCGTGCGCATCCTGAGGACTTGGGGCTGACGCGAAGGCTGATGAGGACACTATTTCTGCGGGCCAGTGCACAGGACCGACAAAGGGCGCTTGAGATTCTTGCATCGCTGGAAGAAGAGATGCCACAGGACCCCGAGTTGATGAAGCTTCGAGCGCTGCAAATGCTGCAGGCACCGACGCTCGAGTCGCGCACGACGGCAAGGGAGAAGTTGGAGAATGTCATCAGGCTGGAGCCGAGTGCGGTCGATGCACATCTGGTGCTGATTGACATGGCGGTGCAGGAGGGCCAATACAAAGACGCACGCGATTCTGCGATTCGGGCGCTGGGCGCCAATCCCAACAACCTGGCGCTACTATCGGCCAGAGCCAGAGTCGAGCTTGCACTCGCCAATACGCAAATGGCCATCCAGTTGGCTCACCTTGTTCTTCGGGAAGATCCGAATAATCCAGAAGCCCGAGACATCATCGTGGCGACCGCGCAGAGGAGTAAGGATCGTGCCCTTCTCGAGCAGGCCCGGGTGCTGCTTGAGTCTGCGCTCGGTGACGATCCCCAGGACGAACAGCTACTGCTTTCGCGAGCGCATGTTTCGATCTCATTGAGGCAACCCCAGACGGTGATTCCTGAGTTGGAGACTTATTGTCAGACCCAGAAAGGAAGCAGCAGCATTGCCGCACTCGTGACACTCGCTGACCTGTATCGCCTCAGCGGTGATGCGGAGAAGGCAAGGCAAAGGATCGCACAAGCAGAAAGCATAGACCCAAATAGTCAGATGGCTGTCCACGCTCGATTTCTGTGGCTAATGTCACAGAACCGATCTGAGGAGCTTGCGGGAATCAGTCGGGCTTACCTTTCCGCCGAAGACCAGGACCCCGCGACACTCTTGGCGGCTGCATCCATCCTGGCAGCCTCGGATTCCATGGCGCTCAAGAAGGAGGGATTGAGACTCTTCGAGCATGTTGCGGCCGTTTCGCCGACACTGGTCAGTGCACACCTGGGGTTGGCCTCCACGCTCTACCAGACAGGGAATGCCGAACGTGCGAAGGAGATTCACCAGAAATTGCTGGAACAGTACCCAGACAACACGCAAGTCCTCAACGATCTTGCCTGGATCCTTCAAGAGCATGATCATGCGTACCCGGCGGCGCTGCAACTGGC
>CAYNQP010000255.1:0-5902 GCA_964399325.1 uncultured Pirellulales bacterium | reverse complement strand
TCCCGGCCACGTGGATTTCACCGTGGAAGTGGAGCGGTCGCTGCGAGTGCTCGACGGGGCCATCATGGTCCTCTGCGCCGTTGGTGGGGTCCAGAGCCAGTCGATCACCGTCGATCAACAGATGAAACGGTACCGCGTGCCGCGGATTGCCTTTGTCAACAAGATGGACCGCGTTGGGGCCGATCCGGACCGCGTGCAACATGACCTCCGTGAGAAGCTCGGCCTGAACATCGTACCCATTCAAATGCACCTGGGCGTCGCCGACAGCTTCCAGGGCGTTGTCGACCTGATCACGATGGAGGCCGTCATATTCGAGAGTAAGGACGGTGAGAAGGTCGTACGCAAGGCAATTCCTGCCGCCTTCACTGCGGCCGCCGAGAAGGCCCGACATGACATGCTCGAAGCTCTCAGCATGTTCAACGATGAGATGCTCGAGAAACTGCTGGAGGACCAGCCTGTCCAGCAGGACTTGATCCGCCGGACCATCCGGGAAGCCACGATCAACCGCGATATCGTACCCATGATGATGGGCTCGGCCTTCAAGAACAAGGGCGTCCAGCCGCTAATGGATGCGGTCTGCGATTTCCTCCCCAGCCCGTTGGATCGTTCATACTTCGCACGTGATCACAACAATGGGGGTACAGAGACCCCCCTGGCCAGCGACCCGGATGCCCCGCTGGTGGCAATGATCTTCAAGATCGCTGATGAGTCGTTCGGTCAGCTTAGCTACGTCCGCGTATACCAGGGCCAGATCGCCAAAGGCCAACAATATCGAAATGCCCGCACCAGCCGCATGCTCCGCGTCGGTCGCATCGTCCGAATGCACGCCAATGACCGCCAGGACGTTACCGATGCCGGCCCGGGGAATATCCTTGCCCTGTTGGCCGTGGATTGTGCCAGTGGTGATACGATCTGCGGCGAGGGCATCAACTACTCACTCGAAAGCATCTTCGTGGCCGATCCGGTGATTAGCCTGTCCATCACGCCGGCCAGTTCCGCCGACCAGGAGCGTATGGCCAAAGCGCTTAGCCGGTTCATGAAAGAAGACCCGACCTTCCGTGTCTTCACCGATCCGGAAACCGGCGAGACGATTATCGCCGGCATGGGTGAGCTGCACCTAGATATCTATATCGAACGAATCCGTCGCGAATTCAAGGCCCAGGTCACGGTAGGAACGCCGAATGTCAGCTATCGCGAGGCGCCGACCATTCAGGCGGACTTCAACTACCGCCACAAGAAGCAGACCGGCGGTTCCGGCCAGTTCGCCCATGTCATAGGTCAGTTGATTCCGCTCGGCCCCGACGCCGAAGCACCCTATGAATTCGAGGACAACATCACCAGCGGACGAATCCCCAGCGAATACATCCCTGCCGTAAACAAGGGATTTCAGGCCGCGATGAAGAAAGGCCCACTGGCGGGGTACGAGATCGTCGGCTGCAAGATGTGTCTCAACGACGGTTCATTCCACGCCGTGGATTCGAGCGAGATGGCGTTCCGCATTGCCGGTCGCGATGCCTTCATCGAGGCGTTCAAGAGGTCCAAACCCTGCCTTCAGGAACCAATCATGAAGGTCGAGGTCGAGACGCCCTCGGAATACCAGGGTCCGATTGTGGGCGATCTCAACAGCCGTCGGGGAATTATCGTGGAGACCGAAGCTCGCGACAAGTACACCGTCGTGAGGGCCGAGGTCCCACTGGCCAACATGTTCGGCTATGCCACGGTGGTTCGCGGCCAAAGCAAGGGAATGGCCACTTTCTCGATGGAAATGTGCCGCTACGCCCAGGTTCCTGCGCGACTGGCCGAGGAAATCATCAACCAGCGCCGGGCGAAAGACCAGCAGGCAGCAAGAAAATAGCCTTCACCTCCATCCCGCCACAATCACACGGTTGCCAGAGCGTCCAGGCCGTCTTCACCGTCCGGTGAATGAAATGAAATGCACCCGGGCCCGGTGCCGACGGCGCATGGGTTCGGGTGCATCTCGGCTCTCACACGACAACCGCGATCACTATTGCCGCTCGGGCGAGCGACGCGGCGCGATCTGCATATTCCTGTCGTATTCCATCGTGTAGCTGTACCTGATGACGGTGGCCTTGTCGTCGATCGTATTGGCGGCGAGCTTGAGGTCCCACTGCAGAACGCCCTTCTTGCGGAGCGCCCGGAGGTACTCGGCGTCGCTGCTGAGGGCCGGCTCGGCCTTGTCGAGCTCGATCCGGACGGAGGAATCCTCGGTATAGGGCAGGCGGTCAAGCAGACGCAGCTCCACGGCCACGCTCTTGTAGTTACGCAGGGCAATGCGGTAGTTATACGTGTCTATGCGGTTGCCGCCCTGGATGCGTGTGGTTTTGTCTTCGAGCTCACGGGCGACCTGGACCTGCGAGTCGATGCCGAAACCGGCGGTGAACCTCTCGCCAATCGTGACCAGCGGCACCTCGCCTCTGCCGACGAACTGGCCGTCGCGGAAGATGCCGGCCGGGCCAGGCAGGAGAACGGTTTCGCTGGTGTTGAGAACATCGGCCTGGAGGTAGACATAATCCGTCAGCAGCGGAGAGGCAATGAGGGTGAACTGCCCTTTCGCGACGATGGTAGCGATGCTAACGAGTTGCTGGTCACTGCGGCTGGGCAGCGTGAGCCGTCCAGGCAACTCATAGGTGACGCTAACGCCCTCGATGCGGGCAATTTCGGCCATCTGCTGCTGGAACTGCTGCGCTTCGCGCTGCCCGGCGTTGAAGAAAAAGACCTGGTTCCGCACGGCCAACTCATTCAGTTCCATGTTGGCAGCTATGCCCTTTTTGATGTTGTCCCTACGTGACATCTGAAGCTGGCGAAACTGGTCGGCCGGTGGCATCGGACCGGATTGCTGAACCTCGGCACCCTGCTGGCTGAATTGCTGCTGGATAGCCGTGCGACCGGACAGGCCCACCAGCATCGGTTCGAGGATCGGAGCGGCAGCCACCATCGTGGGTTCGGCGGTGGAGAGACTCAGCATCACGCCGTTCCAGTTCTCGCCGCTGGTTTGACTGACAACAGCGTTGTACTCGATGGCAACGGTAGAGCGCTCGGGGTTAGCCCGAAGGTTGTACTGCTGCTGCCAGTTGGCGCCGTTGACGAGGTAATTCAGTTCCAGGGAAATCTTCCTGCCCCGACCGCCACTGAGGAAGACGAGAGCTTCTCGCTCGGTTCTCGACCGGTCTGCCGTGAGTTCCTTTCGCTTTCGTTCGAGCAACTCAAGCTCCTTCTGGAGGCCGGCGATCTTGTCTTCAAGTTCGAGCCGCCGCTGGAGGTAGTCGAGGCCCTTCGCCTCAATCAGTCCGGTCAAGCTGTCGACGGGTTCGTAAGTCAGCAAGCCACGGTTCAGGTCGCTTCTCTCGGCCGTTACCGTGAAGTCCTTCAGGCCCTCGAACATTTGCCACTGCGACTTGGCGTGCTCGTGCTGTTCCGTTGCGACCTTGAGGTCGTGCCGGACGGTGTCGATCTGGGCATCGAGCTGCTTGACTTCCTCGCGGGTGTCTTCCTTGACGGCCTGCTGACGGTAGCGGACGCTGAGCACCTTGACATCGTCGGAGGTCTGCGCGTAGATACTCTCGGGGAGAATATTGGGCGGCAGGCCCTCAACGACAAACTCGCTGGTGTCCCCCGGCAGCTCAGCTTCAATGACGCGTGTGACCAGGGCCTGGCCATGGTAAACAGTGACACGGGAAACCGTGCCGGTGGCCGCAAGGGCCGGAACACTGATCGCCATAAATGCACTAACGATGATGAGACAATGGCTTGCCATAATTCGCTCCTTGTACTGTGAAGTTGAAGGGTTCGACTACTGACGCCAGAAGTAATGCCACTCATATGTAAATTCAGCCGTCTCGGCAGATTCGAGTTTCCGCGTCCACGTCACGCGGCCGTACCCGTTGGTGCGATACCACCAGTAAGGCCAGCGGTACCAGTCCCACCAGAAGGGCGCCCCATACTGCGTCAGCCACGTCCCGTCGGTGCCCGCCAGTTGCTGCACGAGACCATCTTGGTCTGCCTTGTCAAGACGGCCGAGGATCGAGCGATGAATCTCCAACTCGATGGTGTCGGAGCAACGATTGATGATCGTGATTCTCCCTGTGTAGTTCGTTCGCGCGTGGTCATAGCCATCGATTCTCAGTGCGTTGGGGATGCGATCGGACTCCGCATCCGTCTGTGTAACCGCCACGTCCACGGCGGTAGTCAGTTCCAGATCGCACGCGGCGCCAATCGCGGTATAAGTCATCATGTTCTGGGCAATGATCCTGCCTCCACGCAGGACTAATGCCGGCGCGGTGGTCAAGGGGCATTCGGCGTCATTGACCAGTCGGACCACATGGGTAGCCTTCGGTCCGGTCAACCGTGTGGCAAGCTCTTGCTGTTGACGACTGTCGAAACTACGCCGTAGTTCCGCCGGCGGGGCAAAGGGCAGATCGACCACGTGAAGGTCACGGTAGCGGAGCTCATATTCGGCAAGAGGAATGACTATCCGCCCGCCCTTCTTCAGGCTGACGTGTTCGACGGCGAAGACGTACAAGTCTTCGTTCTTGCTCGATCCGCCGATGTCCGGCCCCAAGTCGAGGGTGACATTTGTGGCAGCCAGAGGGCTCTGCGGCGTCGGCACGGCGACCTGGGACATGATCGCGTTGCTGAGAGAAAAAGCGGTCCGGCTGTCGGGACGCATTTGACTGGACAACCGCACCGCGGCCTGCTGGAGTGAGATGGGATCAATTGTCTCCTGGAATGCAAACGTGGGGACACCGACAACCAGATGCGCCGTGACGTCATTGAGATCGAGCAATTCGTTGACCAGCGTAGCCTGCAATTGTATCTTCGCGTGCCCTTCGCCATCGAGGTCGACGCGGTAGCTGGGAATCCACCGGATGCCACGTTGGACATAGGTCATGCCCACCTCGGCGCTGGAACCTTTGGGACTCCCGCCCCAGTCGAGTCTGTAGGTCATCGAAGGGCGAACCTGCCAATCGGTCACTTCGAGCGTGGGTGAATCCAAGAACGTCACGTCCTGTATCCGGCTTAGCGGGATTGCCTTGACCCCTTCGTCGGTGTTCAAGAGAACGATTTCGCCACGTTGCGGCAGCATGTGCTCCGACTCCGCCTCGCTCGTACGCCGCAGTTCCTCCACGCTGCGCTGCGGAACCGAGAGAATCGTGGCGGAATAGACCTTCTCGCCGATCTCGTTGATGCGAACCTTCGCACCCACATTGGCCTCCAGAAGAGACTGAACGGACAACGAGGTCCTCCTGAGAGAGACGGTCTCGCTGACGGATGTTACACTTGTCAACTTCGCGCGCTCATCCGCCGAGTACGCCCAGAATGTCCCGATGAGCGGTCTCGGAAGACGATCCAATGAAACATCCCCTTCCGCATTGGTCGGCATTCTACCTTGGTGCAGCACAAAAACGTGACCATCCTTGAATACGGTGACCTCCTTCACTGGCATCGCACGAGCTGGGACTGTCGAACCCAACAGCGCTGCAAAGCACAGAACCACGAGCCCGTGGAATGATTTGAACAGCGGACCCTTGTCGCCCATCGTGACACCTCCTTTCAAACGTATCTCTAAACTGGACATTTGCACCAAGTAAAGGGTACGCTCGGGACCGTAAGGGACAAAGTAAAATGGATGTAAAATGAATGGAGAGGCTGTGGGGGTGCGGTCGGCGTCAGTGCGCCCACGTGCGATCAGGGCAGGAGCTGGTCGTCCAGCCATTCGATGGCGAGTACGGCGTAGTCACCGATGTCTACTCGGCCGCTGCCGTTGAGGTCGGCCGCCGGCGTGACCGCCTGCTCGAGCACGCCGGTGGCGTCACTGGCGAGGTAGGCGACCTCGGCGGCGGAAAGGGCATAGTCATAGATCTGGAAGTCATCGATCAGACCG
>CAYNQP010000254.1:0-5971 GCA_964399325.1 uncultured Pirellulales bacterium | reverse complement strand
CTATGGAAAACCATCGAACGAGCAAGATCAAGAAGAAGCGGAAATCAGGGTTCCGGGCCCGGATGCGGACCCAGAGCGGCCGAAAGATTCTCGGCAATCGGCGTCGCGCCCGCGCACGTGCAAAAGCCAAGCAATCGTAATTCCCGCAACCGGTGCGCAGGCGAAGGACGTCATTGAATCACTATCCGTGTGCGCGGCGGCACGGGATCGCGGCAGAGAACCGCCGCAGTGCACGTCCTACTGGGGGAGAACTTGAGTTTCCAGCAAGGCCTCTATGTCGCTGATCCGGCTTTGAGCCAGCAGGGTTTGGGCCAGGGTCCGGGCCTCGTTGATCGAGGTTGCCATGACGGTCTGCTGCGTCCGCAGCAGGTAAGCGGGATCCACACTGAGGGCCCTGACGCCGATACCCAGGAGGAAAGGAACGTATTTCTGCTGGTGCGCCATGTCGCCGCATACCGACACCTCGCACTGGTTATCGACGGCACAGCCCACGACCCGGTTCAGGGCCCGAAGCACAGACGGGTGGTGCGGCATATAGAACTCGGCCACGCTGTCGTTCGTCCGGTCCACACCCAACATGAACTGGATAAAATCGTTCGTACCGATCGAGAAGAAATCCGCTTCTTGGGCGAACTCCTCGATCAGCTCCACCACGGACGGCAACTCCACCATCATCCCCAGCTTGGGCTTGTCGTTGTGCGCGATCCCTTGCTTGGCCAGCGTCTCGATGGAATCGAGCACCACGCCGCGTGCCTCGCAGAATTCGTCCACGGAGGAGATCATCGGAAACATGATGCGCAGATCGGCCCCCTCGCCGGCGCGAAGGATGGCGCGAATCTGCTCGGCGAAGATCGTCTTGTTCTGCAGGGAGAAGCGTATCGACCGCATGCCCATCGCCGGGTTCTGTTCCTGGATATCGTGGTAGTACGACAGGATTTTGTCCCCCCCGGCGTCGAGCGTACGGAAGGTGACGGGCTTGTCCCGCATCGCATCGACGAGCTTGCCATAAATGACGAACTGCTCGGCCTCTGAGGGAAAGGTAGTCCGAACGATAAAGGGAAACTCGGTGCGATAGAGACCTACACCGTCGCAGCTCAACTCGCAGGCCGGCTTCAGGTCGGTCAGCAGGTTGATGTTGGCCAGGAGGCGAATCCGAACGCCGTCCGGAGTCACGGTCTCCGGCTTCATTAGCTTCTTCTGCTCGTTCAGAGTCAGTCGGACGCTCTGCTGCGAGTGGAATCGTTCGAGAATCTCGTCGTCCGGATCGACGTAGAGATTGCCCACCTCGGCATCGACGAGGATGGGGGTCCCGTCAGGGACGTTGAGCAGCTCGAACGTGTCGCTGATGACCATCGGCATGGCGAGAGACCGGGCCAGAATCGATATGTGGGAAGTGACGCCGCCGCCCACCAGCACCACGGCACTGGCCCCCTCGGACGAGAGTTTCAACAAGTCGGAGGGAAACAGCTCCCGCGTGATGACCACGTGATCTCTGGAGACGTAGGTCTCTTCGCTGTCGCTGATCATGTTGTTGACCAGCCGCACGGCCAGGTCCTCAATGTCGTTGACCTTCTCGCGCATGTAGGCGCTGTCACTGGCGAGAAAGCCCTGCATGTACCGGCCCGCCACTTCGGCTACCGCGACCGGCGGCTTGGCGCCTTCTTCGATACCGGCGACGATCTTACCGATGAACTCCCGGTCCTTGAGAATCATCAAATGGGCGGCAAAGATCAGGGAGGCCGCGTCGGAGAGCTTCTCCTCCACCCGTTCCTGCAGTGCCTCGAGCTGGGCGGCGGTGCGTGTCACGGCCTCGTGGAAGTCCGCCAAGGTGTATTCCGCATCGAAGTCGTGACGCAGAAGATAGGTCAGGCTCTTCTGCTTGTCGATCACCTTGGCGGGAGCGTAGGCGAACCCCTCGGCCGCGACTTTGCCCTTGATGAACTTGATCTCGACGGACGGCGCCCTCACGGTCGCCTGATGCGGCTCGTGCATTCCCATGAGGAACTGGGCGTTTTCGATGATGTTGGCGAGCTGGGAGGCCACCGTTTCCAGGGCCGTGATATCCGGGGCGGTGAAACACTCGCCGGTGTCCCGTTGCAGGACCAGCACACCCATCTTGGAGATGCCGCGTGCGATCGGCAGGGCCAGGAAGGCGTCGTAGCGCTCCTCGAAGATGCCGGGAAAGAACTTGTAGTTGGGGTCGCGGCTGGCATCCTTCTCGCAAACAGTCTGCATTTGTTGCAGCGCGAGGCCGGTCAGCCCCTGGCCCAGCTTCAGACGAACCTTTCCCACCGATTCGGGGTTGAGCCCCCTCGTCGCCCGCAGGGTCAGCACGCGTTCCTCGGCGTTGTAGAGATAGACCGAGCAGACGGCCGCCTGCGTGCGTGCCGCGACCATCTCCACCGCCTTGTTCAGCAGCGTTTCGACACTGGCGCTCTCACGAAAGAGATGACTCAGCTCGTTTATGTCGTACAGCAGTTGCTCGCCGTCCATTCATCTACTCCGGCCGGCACGCGGTCCTGGGACGCGCCCCGATATTGTCTACGTTGTCTGATTCTTGTACTCGCTGCCCCGTCGCCAGGTTCGGCGGCCCCATGCAGCGTAGCACTTATAACGTCTGTAGGGTCGGCCATCAACCATAGGACTGAAGCAATTCCGGTGCCACTACGGTACGTTGGTGGGGATTTGTGATAAACCTTGTCGGAACGCGGGGATGCCGAGGCGACGCGGCGGTGAGCCTCTCGGGCTGATCTACGAAAACGTCGGGAGCTGGGCCATGCTCGACGCAATTGTGTATCCCCGCCCAGTGCTGCTATCGCTCGACGATGAAGGTGATATCGTAGGGAGGCTCACCGCCGTGCCGTCTCGGCTGCCGTTCCTGGCCCGCATCGTCCGTGCTATCCGGGCCGACGCTGTAGACGACATAGCCGGGATCGAGCTTCCGGTAACGCAGGGGCTGACCGTCGAAGGGATCGTCCGGGACCTGCTCCAGGAAAGCCGGCGTCAAGTCGGCAAGCGTCTGGGGCAGCCGGTCGTACGCCAGACGATGGCGCTCGATCGCGACCGCTGTACGGGCGATATGAAACCGCGCGATGTCGTTCAGTTCAGTAGTGGTCACTCGGCCGAAGACAGGGGCCAACGAGTTCAACAACGAAGAGAGCCTGGAGCCCGTTTTCTGTTTGGCCTCAATCGCCGCTACGCCTTCTTGCCGGCGGTGAGGTTCGGTCTGCGCAATCTCCATATGGGCGACTGCGTAGTGCAAGAACCGGATGAGGCTCAAGTCCATCAGACCCAGCGCTCTGGAGACCTCCCATAAGACCGCAGGAGGCCCCCTCACGCCCACGGCGCTAGGATCGCGATACGTCTCCAATACGAAACAACGCTCACCGGCAAAAGCTCGCGCAAACGCGTTGGGGTCATAAGAGTCCTCAACCGCCGCCTCAAGCCTTGCGAGTTGGGCGTCGGTCAGCTCGACCCGGTTGAGAACTCGTTCCAGGGTTTGGGTACTAAGTGCGTCGCAGGCGCAGCGCACCATCTGTGAGATGATCAGCGGCTCGCGGAGCAGTGAGCGGGCCAGGCCGTAACCCGACAGGACCGCCTGAGTCGCCGCCTCGGACTCGTTTCGCTCGGCGGACAAGGTGGCCTCGAGCGCAAGCAGACGCGCCGCGTCACGCATCTGCGAAATGTGTGGCAGCAGAGTCCCATGGCCCAGTGACAGATCGATCGGATAGCGACAATCGGGAATCGATGCGGCGTCGTGGAGTAGTCCGAGCGTCTCCTCGTTATCGCCGATCAGCCGCGCAACCAGAGCTTGGGTCTGGTCGTCCAGTGGCTCCGTGCGTGGTGGCAGTTGTGTCTTGCTGAATAACGGAATACCTTCCGCCTCCTCGCCCGTGGGGATGCCAAGGTATGTCAAGGCGGTCGTGATGTAGTCGGCGGCGTTGTCGGCATACAGCGGTATCGTGTACCACCCGTCGAGCTCGGCATACGTAACGGGGTATCCCGCGGCATGGATGGCCTTGATCTTGCTCTGAAGCTTAGCCCGAACGGCGATACGGAAGACACCGAAAGCGACCGCCAACACCGCGAGTAGGACAAGCGCAATATGCCAGAACCTCAGCTTGCGCCTTTGAGGGGTCGTTTCCTGTTCAATCATTTCCGCTCTCCGCCACATAGAGAAAAGGCCATTGTTCCCGTGTGATGTCAGTATAACTCAGGATGCGCAGGCATCCAGCCACAAATCGCGGGAGGACTCGTCCAGGGTACACTTCACGTTTGCAGGCAATGCGAATAGGCGAGTGTCGTTGTCATATCGAGCGGAGCGTCAGTGGAGTCGAGACATCTGGATACGGAGACAGCGCACCTCTCATTCTTGGCCGGATTTCTCCACTCCGACCCGGCTTCGCCGTGCCTCCGGTCGAAATGACAGGCATGTCCCTTCAGCGGACATGCCTGCGAGGACGGGATCAATGTTTGCGGGCCCCCTTGAGCGTCTGCTCGCTGTAGCCCCAGCCTTTGCAGGAAGGTACGTCGACGAGTACAAGCTGGGTGTCGCTCAGCGCTCTTAGCGTGACGGCCTGCTCCAAGTCGATGCGCGCCTGGTCCGTGGTCTTGAGATTCCGGCCATTGACTTGCACGGCGCCGTCGGTGATGTAGAGGAACACACGTCGGGATTCGTCTGTCTCGAAATCGAAACGTTCGCCTTTGTCGAAGTCCCCTCGGTAAATGGTCGCATCGGTGTGGAACGTGACGCTTCCCGGTTGGTCCTGGCCCGAGGCGATGGGATAGAGCCGGTTCTTCCAGTCGGCCGGTTCGTAATGCTTCTGATCATAGCCGGGTGTCAGACCTTCAAGCTCGGGGAAGATCCAGATCTGGTAGAAGTGCACCGGCTTGTCGGCCAGGTTGAACTCCGAATGAGTCAGCCCCGTGCCGGCCGACATCCGCTGCACGTCTCCGGCGCGAATGACCGCCTTGTTTCCCATACTGTCTTCGTGGGTCATCTCCCCGTCGAGCACCACCGTAACGATCTCCATCTCCTGGTGCGAATGGGTGGGAAAGCCAGCCCCGGGCGCGACGACATCATCATTGAAAACGCGCAGCGCCCCGAATTGAATGTTCTCGGGATCGTAGTACGTGGCGAACGAAAAGAGCCAGTAGGTCTTGAGCCAGCCCAAGTCGGAGAAATGTCGCTGAGCAGCGGGTATGATCTTAATCATCTTTCGGCTCCTTTGCCGGCGACCGCGCGTTTCTACGGCTCGTCTCCATTGATGGACACGACTCTGCCAAGGATACGTGCCGGGGGCGGGAGCAGTTCTGAGATTCCGAGCGGGGATCGGATCGTAAGGTGATTTCCACAGACGTGTTGCTGAGTTGATGTTGACTACAGAAAGAGGGCTGCACGTTTCCGCGCAACCCTCATGTCTGCAGCGTCTCGGATGTAGCCTGGCGCGAGATCAGATCGTCGCGGCACAGCTTCCGTCTCTCTGGCGTTGTCTGTTTCGTTGGCCGTTGCCTTGGCCGCCGCCATTGCCTCTGCCTCTTCGGCCGCGTCCCTGGCCTGCAAGGCCTTGGCCGCCGTTGCCGGCCCCGAAGCGTCTGCCGGCGCCGATGCCCATGCCGCCGCATCCCTGCCCATCGCAGGGGGTCGTGCATCCCGTTTCAATGACCCGGTTGAAGGCGGCGAGATGGTTGCTGGAGCCACGCAAGAGGTTCTCGAACACCCGCGTGACATCGGCGGCCGTGGTCTCACTCAATGCGGTGGTCAGGTCTGCAACGTCCTGCTCCTCAATCTGCTTGCCTACATTGAGCGCGTCCGACAGTGAGACTTCGCCCTGAGTCACGAAGTCCGTGTACAGGGCCTGCAAGTCCGGGTTGGTGAGGACTCCGGGCGTGTCGTCCGCAACCGGATCCGTGAGGCCGTGCCTGGCGATAAGCCGTCCCACCGCGTCCATGTGTCGCTGCTCGGAGGCGC
>CAYNQP010000253.1:0-5982 GCA_964399325.1 uncultured Pirellulales bacterium | reverse complement strand
TCAAGAATCGGGCGGGCAAGGCGTGCTCTTGCACCTGTTGCGGGCTGAGGACAAAGAACGAATTGCATCCGGTAGCCAAACCGCGTTTGATCGTGAACAGGTCGGCCAACGTGCTTGTATTTCTCTCGTGAACGGTCCCGGGCGTCGTTTGGGGCAAGCATGTCCACTTCGGGATTCCGCGCAGACCACTGAGCTCTATTGAGGCTGAAACCTTCGGTTTATCCAGAGTCCCACCGAATGAGAACTCGACCTTGTGTCCATCAGGCGGCAGCGCATTCGTGAAGCACACCACGGCCGATGACACTAAAGCATCCTCGAATTGGACCTCATTAGGATCGAAACGATGGATACGGCGGAGGGTGACTCTGCTAGTCAGAAACTCCTTGACCTTGCGTCCGTAATTGACGTCCATGAACTCACTTGGGACGAGCCACACTCCGACCCCTTCCTTTGACATCCAAGCCTGTGAGAGAACCATGAAATAGGCATACAAACCGCTCAGGCCGTTCATCTCAAAGTCGAGCTCTCGCGCTATGACAGCTTGCAGTTCGCGTTTCTGCGCTTGGCCTAGATGATGATGCCGAACATAAGGCGGGTTGCACACGACGAGGTTGTATTTGAGGTCATCGGTCCTCGGGGGGGTGACCTGTGTGAAATCCGCGAGATGCAACTGAAGTCCCGTCCCTTTCCAAAGCTGTCTGTTCGGCTCAAAATAGGCGGGATCGATTTCATAGCCTGCGGCACCCTCGATGCGTGACGGCCGCACGCTTTCCAGCAACGCCGAATAGAAGGGACCGGTTCCAAAACCCGGTTCAAGGAAACGTACCTTCCGATTTTTCGGAAGGTGCGAAAGGGTGAAGTTAACGATCTTCGAAGCCAAGTGCGGCAGGGGTAGCGAACTGCCCCAGCCGATTCCTCAGAGACTGTTCCTTCGCGTCGCGCAGTTGTGTTTGCAGTTGATAGCGAGCTTCTTCAAGTTGTCCGACTGTGCTCATTCTCTATAACCCGAGCTTCTGCAAATCGTCCATGCGATGCTCCCATATCCAGTCAATCCCCTCCGCCGCCTCATAGCCAAGATAGCCACTGTCGAAGTAGCCGCAAAGGAAGAGCACGTTTCCATGCGTCACGCTCTTCCAGCAGCCACCCAAGCCGCAAGCATGCTCAGGAACGCTATCGTAGCCGCGATCCACCATGTTCTCGTGGCCCTGCAAACCGCATCTCTAGCCATAGCGTATCCTTGCACGGCTGTCTCGCACATGGCCGCCATGGTCGCGGTCTGGAGAGCTTGGTGGATGTTCTGGGCCAGTTCACATATTGCAGCATCCTTGGTCTCCCTGGCCCCACCCTGGCTGACGTTGAGGAAGACAGACTGCGTACTCGCCCCGACGTTGACAGCCAAATCCTGGAGTTCCTGTTGTACTCCCGGTTCGTACTTGCCGTTTCCCTTTCTCTTGCCCAAGATTTGCGCCAACTGCTTTCGGTGGCTCTCGATTTCGTCATGTGTCATCTGTAGCACCCTTTGCCTGAACTCGTTTGGTAAACGCATCGGTAGAATTTCCGCCCACTCGGCTATTTGTCATAGTCTTTTGCCACTCTCCTTATTCTCTCGCTCCTGTGCGGCGGAGCCGCGCATACATTCCTCCTTTCCCTGTAAGGCCACTACAAGTCGAGAATGATTCTACCACCGCGGGGGCGGTGGACCAAGGGGTTGCAGATAATTCGCGAGGGACTGTTTTTGGTCTGGAGAGCCGAGGCTGCGGCTGCATTGCCTGCTTGGTTCCGCGCCACTCATGTCTCGCCAGCGGCGTGCCAGCCACCATTGGGTACTTGTGCGTTTCAGGAAATGGGGGAGGTGGTCTCATGCCAAGCCAGGTCTTTCTGCTCGGTTTGTTCTGCCGCGATCAGAGCAGGCTCGTTGCGCGTCGGCCGGCATGCCAAAGAAGGTGTTGGCTCCGCTCAGAGCGACGAAAGGGAAGAATGCGGGCAACAGGCGTCGGGAGTAGTTTTGTGTTTTCGGCGGGGCGAATGTTTGTTAGCATGGTCGCGATTTGTATTTGGGATGTATCGAAAGATGCGGCCGTGCGTCGGGCAATAGCGGCGCGACGGCCGGTTGATGGAGTTGTTCACGCTGATGCGGCGTAAGGAAGGAACGATACCATGAAGAAGTGCATGCTGTGGGTAGTTGTGGTTTCGCTGTGGGTGGCGGGCTGTGCGGGCGTCGAGAAGGACGCGAAGAAGAACCCGGCGATAGAGAACAAGGTTCGGGTGCTGCTGGCGAAGATGACGCTGGAAGAGAAGGTCGGGCAGATGACCCAGATCACGCTCGAGCAGTTTGCTAAATCGGGCCAGGACGGCTACATCATCCTCGACGAAGAGAAGCTGCGCGAGGGCATCGTCGGGCGCCACCTCGGCTCGATCCTCAACTGCGGTGGGCAGGCCCGGACGGTGGCGAACTGGCAGGAGATCATCACGCAGATCCAAACCATCGCGGGCAAGGAGACGCGGCTGGGCATTCCGATCCTCTATGGCATCGACTCGATCCACGGCGCCAACTACGTACTCGGCGCGACGATCTTCCCGCAGGCGGTCGCGATGGCCGCGACGGGCAACGCCGAACTGATGGAGAAGGCCGGCGAGATCACCGCGCTCGAGACGCGGGCGGCCGGCATTCCCTGGAACTTCAATCCTGTGCTGGGGCTGGGTCGCCAGCCGATGTGGTCGCGACAGTGGGAAACCTTTGGCGAGGACGCCTATCTCGCTTCGATGATGGGGGCTGCGTATATCCGGGGCCAGCAGGGCGAGGATATTTCCAATCCGACGAAGGTGGCGGTGTGCATGAAGCACTACCTGGGCTACAGCGTCCCGCATTCGGGTCGGGACCGCACGCCGGCGTATATTCCCGACCGGCAGTTGCGGGAGCTTTTCGTCAAGCCGTTCGCCGCGGCGGTCGAGGCCGGTGCCGTGACGTGCATGGCCAATTCTTCCGAGATCAACGGCGTCCCGGTCCATGCGAGCAAGTTCTATCTGACCGACCTGCTGCGCGGCGAGTTGGGCTTCCAGGGCTTCGTCGTCAGCGATTGGGCGGATATCGAGAACCTCTACACCCGCGAGAAGGTGGCCAAGGACCGGCGCGAGGCGGTCAAGATGGCGGTCATGGCGGGCGTGGATATGAGCATGGTGCCGTACGACTACAGCTTCTACGACACGCTGCTAGAACTGGTGCAGGCGGGCGAGGTGCCGATGAAGCGCATCGACGAGGCGGTGGGCGATATCCTGCGCGTCAAGTATATGCTGGGCCTGTTCGACCGGGCATACCTGCGCAAGGGCCTGGCGGGCGAGGTCGGCTCGAAGGCGAACCGGCAGGTGAACCTGGAGGCGGCGCAGGAGGCGATCACGCTGCTGAAGAACGACAGCGGGGTGCTCCCGCTGCCGCGCGGCCGGAAGGTGCTCGTGACCGGCCCGTGCGCAACCAAGCTCTCGGTTCTCAACGGTGGCTGGACGCTCACCTGGCAGGGCGACAAGGAATCGCTGTATCCGCAAGACAAGAACACCATCCTCCAGGCCATCCGCAAGAAGCTCGGCGAGAGCAACGTCACTTACGTCGAGGGCGTGACATTCGACAAGGAACTCGACGTCGCGGCCGCGGTCGAGGCGGCAAGCAACGCGGATGCGGTTATTGCCTGCATGGGCGAGCCGACGTATTGCGAGGGCGTGGGGAACATCGACGATCTGACGATGACGGCGCCGCAGTTGAAGCTCATCGAAGCGCTGGCCGCTACGGGCAAGCCCGTAGTGCTGGTGCTCGTCGAGGGCCGGCCGCGGGTGATCCGCACGGTCGTGGACGATGTAAAGGCGATCCTGACGGCCTACCTGCCCGGCATGGAAGGGGGGCAGGCCGTAGCGGACGTGCTGTTCGGCGACGCCAATCCCAGTGGCAAACTGCCGTTTACCTATCCGATGTACTCCGGCGGGTTCACGACCTACGACCACAAGCCCAGCGAAGCGGCTGCTCAGAACGGGCTCAACGTCCAGTGGCCGTTCGGGTACGGGCTGTCCTATACGACATTTGCGTATCGGGGGCTGCGCGCCGACAAGAGCGAGCTGAAGCCGGGCGAGAGCGTGATCGTCACGGTAGAGGTGGCCAATACGGGCGAGCGGGCCGGCAAGGAGACCGTCCAGCTCTATCTGTCCGATTTGGTTGCGTCGGTGACGCCGCCGGTCAAGCGGCTCAAGGGCTTTCAGAAGGTGACGGTGGAGCCGAAACAGATGCAGACGGTACGCTTCGAACTGAAGTGGGATGATCTGGCGTTTGTCGGTATCGACAACAAGCCGGTTGTGGAGCCGGGCGAGTTCAAGATTAGCGTCGGTGAGATGTCCGTGTTGCTGGTGGTCCCGCCGCACGAGAAATAGCGTGACCGATGCCACGGTGTCACGGTGTATACGGAGGTGGTATGAGGACGTACTTTGATTGTATTCCGTGTGCGATTCGTCAGGTCCTGGATTCGGTCCGGATGATCAACGATGACGAAGCGATGCACGAGCGGGTTCTGCGGGAGGCCTTGGGTCTCTGGCACGAGATGGACATGCGCGACAGTCCGCCGGCGGTGGCGCAGAAGGTCCATCGCATCGTACGAAAGCTGTCCGGTGTGGCCGACCCTTATCTGGCGGTCAAGGACCAGTACAATCGACTGGCGCTGGAGCTGTACCCTGACTTGCGTCAGACGGTGGCCGGCTCGTCCGACCCGTTCCAGACGGCGGTGAGGTTGGCCATTGCGGGCAACATCATCGACTTCGGCGTCAACTCGACCCTCGAGGAAAGCGACGTCGAACAAACGATCGCCTGCTCTCTGACCGATCCGTTGGATATGGACGCCCTGGAAGATCTGAAAAAGGCTGTGGCCGAGGCCAAAGACATTCTCTACCTGGGTGACAACGCCGGCGAGATCGTCTTCGACCGCCTGCTCATCGAGCAGATGCCGATGGAGAAGGTGACATTCGCGGTGCGCGGCGCGCCCATTCTCAATGATGCCCTGATGGCCGACGCCGAGGCGGCGGGGTTGACCGACCTCGTGAAGGTAATCGACAACGGCGCCGATGCCCCCGGGACGATTCTGGCGTCGTGCTCGAAGACCTTCCGGCGACGCTTCGAGAAGGCCGGCCTGATCGTCGCCAAAGGCCAGGGCAATTTCGAGACGCTCAGCGATACGGACAAGGACGTCTTCTTCCTGCTTCGTGCCAAGTGTGCGGTTTTGGCCCGGCATCTGGACTGCGCGTTGGGCCGTCCCCTTCTGATGCGAAGCGGCGCCGGCCGAGACCAGCACGTCGTCGGCAACGACGGGAAACGCACGGTCGCCAGGGCTGTGGAGTAGTGGCGCAGCGTAAGCGGGATTCAGTCGTTGTGCAAAGGTCGCCTGCGTCGCAGTGCCAAATTCGCACTGTGAAACCAGAACTCTGAAATCCGAAATACGAATTCCTAAACTCGAAACAAGCACGAATGACCAAGAATCCAATGTCCGAAACAGACCATCCAGTGGGCGATAGCGCTTCTCTCATTTGGATTTCGGTCATTGGGGTCCTTCGACTTCGCCCAGGACAGGTTTGTTTTGGGATTTCGTGCTTCGTATTTCGAGTTTTGAGGAACAGGTTCAACTCTCGACATCAGGAAAAGGAAAGTAGATATGCCGATCTTCGAATACAAGTGTCAACAATGCGGCCACGTGACGGAGGTCCTCCAGAAGAGCCGCAAGGCAGTCAAGCAGACCTGCGCCCAGTGCGGCGGGTCGGATATGAAGAAGCTCCTCTCCGGTTTCGCCGTTGGGCAAAGCAAAGCATCCTCATCCCCGGCGTGTGACTCCTGCACCTCCGGCCCCGCCTGCGGCAGCGGCGTCTGCCCCGGCGGCGCCTGCCCTATGGCATAACCGACTTAGACGCGTCCCGCAGGGCGTGAACCGCACGCCTGGTACTCCGACTATCCTGCAACTG
>CAYNQP010000252.1:5698-5993 GCA_964399325.1 uncultured Pirellulales bacterium | reverse complement strand
GAGATTGTAGAAGAATACTCCCTTGGTGGCGTAGTCCTGGATGGTGTAGCGGTCGTATTCGGCTTTCAGATAGGCGATGGTCTGTCCGTCCGGGCTCCAGCAAGGCTGGCGGGCGTTGTCCGCGACTTTCACGCGGCCGGTCCCGTCGATGTTCATATAGTAGACGTTGCGAACCTTGTCCGGCCCCGTTCCCTCGTCGGCGACAAAACACACCTTTGTCCCGTCGGGCGAAGCGTGGGGATACATCTCGTCCATCTCCGCGGTCTGCGTGAGATGGGTGGCGTTCGAGCCGTCC
>CAYNQP010000252.1:0-5688 GCA_964399325.1 uncultured Pirellulales bacterium | reverse complement strand
AGAGACGCAATATTTTGCGTCTCTACCTGGGGCTCGGCTCCGCGCGCCAGGCCAACGTATGCCAAGAGGCCCAATGTTAGGATTCGAAGGACACACATAGGCACCGAGTGCTCCAGCACGTTCCTCATGTCACGCTCTCCATCAATCGTCAGGCCTTAGTCTGGCGGCGGGCGTCGGGATCGGCACCCAGTCGGGCTCCTTGTTGTGCAGACCGTCCGTGGTGATCCGCACCCACTTGCCGGTCAAATCGCCGACGCAGATGTTCCAATCCTCGGCCATCCCTCCGACCTGCTGTCCGCCTCGGGTTGGACCGTAGCTGAGGGCGATCCACTTCTGGTCAGGCGAGAGATCCACGTGGTAGACTTTGTACTCGCGCGAGCAGCGCAGTATTTCGCGCATGTTGGTCACTTGGGGCTCCGGGCCGGCGGTGTTCACATCGGCGATTTTCAGGTTCCAGTCGGTTTCGCCCCAGACCATCTGGGCGCCGTCGGCGCTGAAATCGGGCCGGCAGCCCTTGACGTCCCACTCGGCCAGATCGAACACCTTCGTACCGAACGCCTCGAACGCAATGATCGCGTCGCTGTAACCCATCCCTCCCGATACCGCGGACAGGAACCATTTCCCGTCGGGCGACCAGGAGGTGGCGTAGAGGTGATGCAGGTCCGTGTTCACGTGGGGCCGGGTCCACTGGTTCTCCACGTAGTAGTACATCAGGGCATCCGTGGCGTACTCGCGCGTGCTGAAACGCTCGTATTCATCGGTCAGATACGCGATGCTCTTGCTGTCGAAGCACCAGCAGGGCTCGCGCGCATGGGCGGCCACATGCACTCGGTCGGAGCCGTCGATGTTCATGATATACACATGCCGCACGCGGTTGCGGCGTCGGCCCTCATCGACGACGAAGCAAATCTTTGTCCCGTCCGGCGAGACATGCGGATACATCTCGTCGATGTCAGGGGTATTGGTGAGGTTGACGGCGTTTGAGCCGTCCGCGTTCATCATGAAGATCTCCCAGTTGTGCTTGCCGTTGGTCTCGCGGTACGTCTCATGAACGATCTTGAAGGGAATCTGGCTCAGGTCCAGCGTGCCGGCCGGCCACGGCGTCATTCGGGTATTGAGTGGATTGTCAGGCAGATCGGGCGGGATCACCTTTTCGCCGGTGATTATAAAAAGCATTGTCGGGAGGAGCAGGAGAGCAAGTATCATGGTGCGGCATCCTCGGAAGCTGAGAAACGATCACATTACGACTTCTTATCTTCCGAAAGGATACCCGCGATCCTCTCTCAGTGCAAGCCCGCTGCTACCCAGGAGGGCTCACCTGTCCGGCTGGCTGGGGAAGCGCCAGACGAGGTCGTATTCCGTGTCTCCCTTGGGTTGCCTGGGGCTGCCGCCGTTGTCCTTCTGATCCTGACCCACGCTGTAGAGGACAAAGCCGTCCGTCTCGGGTCGATAGAGCAACGATTTCAGGGAGAAGGGGTCTTGCGCGTACGGGAGGGCAAGGGCGTCGAGCGCCTCGGGGAAGGAACCGTGGGTCTTTCGGTGTTGCAGCAGCGCCAGCCCCGCGCGGGTCACGCGCGTCTCGGCGATCATACGTAGATAGAGTTCTCTGACTCGTCCCATGGCCCATGCGAGCCTCTCGGTGAGCGTGTGGCCGGGTGCGATCTCGTTGTAGAGCTTCTCAAACGCGTCTGCTTCGCGCGGCTCATAGGGTCGTTCGAGTAGTTTGGCGTAGCCATGCATCAGCCGCAGGTGGGCGGCGTGATCGGCAAGGAACAGGGGCTTGAACGTGAGCTTGTAGAATCGCAGGCGGAGAAACACCTCGGGCACATAGCTTCTGCTGAAAACGATGTTCTGACATTGCAGCCAAAGCTCATCCTTCGGCAAGTTGAATGTCCATTCTCCCTGAAGTCGCTCGGCGTCCGCAGTTGACTTGAGCGGGCTGATGTCGTCGAAGCCTTCCAGTAGCGTCTGGATATGTTGCTGCTGCTGCTCGCCGGGGATAGCGTCGTCGCAGAGCCTTTCGATGGTTCTGCAGGCTAAGGTAATCTGGGCCACACGCACCAATTGACTGACAACAAGAGTGCGTTCCGTCCGCAAAGCGTCGGCGAATCTCAGTTGCACGATGGCCATATCCCAGGCCCGGTTCATTCGTCCGTCTTCCGCCTCAAGGATGGTCTTGGCCGCCAGAATGCGAGTGAGCTTCGGCATGTCGTTCAGATGAGGTAAGAACGGAAACCCCCCCTGGTCGTACGGGCCGTTGAATGAGCAGGCCGGACGCGTTGTCCCGTGCTCGACCACGCGCAAGGCGCTAGCGACGGTATCCAGTTGCATGAGTTGTCGGAATTCAACGTGCTGGTTGGGGTCAAGAGTCCCATCCACATATCGGTTGGATAGATTACCCAAATGCCTCAAGAGATTGTTCTCGCCGGCCGGCTGGGCCTGGAGCAATAGAGCGGCGCTTTCGTACAGCAATGCGGCATTCTCTGTGTCGGGGACATTCGCGGGACGCAGATCGGCCGCCCGCATAGGTCGTCCGTCCTTTTCCAGGGCGGTGTAGGCCCGGCGCAGCTTCAAAGCCGCGATGCCGACGGCGACGGCGTAGATCGCCGCCAGTGCGACAACGAATATGGCAAGGCCTGTCAGTATCTTAACGGTTCTCTTTCCCATCTGAGCCTTCCTTCAGTTCCTGTATTACGACCATGATTGTGTCGGTGTAGCCGGAACCAGCCGGCTGCGGCCGGACGGCTGGGCGACGCTCTCCGCTGACCGGTCTTTCTCGAGCTGTTCCATGTATTCGCTCAACGTCGGTCCGCCTGCCGGGATCGATCTGTATCCTCTTGGGCTCAAGCCAGTTACGAGGATGCCGTACTCGGCCGGATACAAGTCGTCCAGGTCGTCGGGGCTGGCTGCCGACGGTGGCGTGCTTCTGTGACTGGGCCCGGGGACAACGCAATTGCCCATCGCATTGGCCAGTGAGATGAGGAGAACTGCCGCCACGGCCGAGACCGCCAGACGCCGCAAGGGAACCTGCCAGGGAACCTCCGGCAAGGCTCGGCCCCATGCCTTCTCGGCCGCACTCGTGACACGATCCTTGAGCTGTGGCGAGGGGCCGGTCGGCCGCACCTGCTTCATCAGATGCTCGACCTTGTCGTGTTTTGAACTCGTCTCGTTCATGATTCGAGGTCCTTCAACAGGGCACGCAGCTTCTCCATGCCGTAGCGATATCGGCTCGCCGCCGTGTTCAGCGAGATGCCCAGCAACCGGCCGATCTCCTGGAACGTCTTCTCTCGGTATATCTTCAGAACCACCACCTCCCGCTGCGCCGGCGCCAACTGCGTCAGGGCAACCTGCAGTCGCTCCGCCAGATCGTCGCTCCGGCGGTCCGGGCCCGTGTTCTCAAGCCACCGGTCGGCCTCCGTCTCGGGCCTCTTCTGGCGTTTCTTGTGCCTTAGATACGTGATGGCTTCGTTTCGCGCGATCCGATAGATGTAGGCGTCCAGGCGATGGGCCTGGGCCAGCCAGCGGCGTTTGTACACGATTTTGACGAAAACCGTCTGGAGGACGTCCTCGGCATCGTGTCTCGAACAGAGAACGGCCTGGAGGAACGCCAGCACGTCGCCGGCATGCCGGTCCCATATCAATTCGACGGCCGCCGGGTCGTCCCTTGCCAGAGCCGCTCGTATCGGATCATCGGCCGAATTCTTCTTCAAGAGGCGTCTCCACGGGTGCCGGTTCACTGATAAAGACGGTAGGGTCTGAGGTTTTTGTCTACTGATTCGCACTTCTCATGTCAATTGTCCGTATGTCCCCTCGCCGGGTAGAGAGCGTCCCGGTTTGCCTGTAGAGACGCAATATTTTGCGTCTCAGAAACCCAGGACCGTGGAGACGCGGAATATTGCGTCTCTACCAGGGAAGTTGTACCATCTGTGGATTGTCTTGTGAGGTACATTGGGACGCTGCCCTTCGGCGACAGACGAATGGTTGGATGTCAGGGATGACTCAGAGAGAAAAGCCCAAGAAGATATTGCTCAAGCAGTTGGCCATGCGTCGCGTTGTATTGGCCCTGCTGCCCTGTGTCGCGGGCGCGGTCTATTTCTTCGGCTGGCGATGTCTCTTCCTCATTCTCTGGTCGGGAATTGTCGGTTTCGGCGTCGAGTACATCTTCGCTCGCAAACGCGGAGAAGCCGTGAGCGAGGCGGTCTTCGTCACGACCACGCTCCTGGCCCTGGTCATGCCCCCGACCGTCCCGCTGCACGTCCTGACCGTAGGGACCGTTTTTGCAGTGATGTTCACGAAGGAAGTCTTCGGCGGCTTCGGCCGCAATATCTTCAACCCGGCATTGGCGGGCCGGTGTTTTGTTTACATCTGCTTCCCGGTGGCGCTGACAGGCACATGGGCGCCTGCGGCCGAGGGCCCGTGGGGGGCATTGGGCAGGTGGACCACGGCGCCAACGGCTGACGCGACGACCGGGGCGACGCCCATGGCGCTCCTCAAGGCCGGCAAGATCGTGCTGGATTCCAGCGAGGGCGCCGCGTCGCAGATTCCCTTCGACGTTCCCGAAGAGGACGCGGTCCAGGTCCGGAGAGGCGCGTTCTTCCAGGCGTTGATGCTGGGGCGGATGAGCGGGACGATGGGCGTGACGAGCGCCTTGCTGATCGCGATAGGCGGGCTTTACCTGTTCTGGACCAAGACGGCCAGTCGCACGATCATCTTGTGGCTCATCGTCACGTATGCGGTGCTCAACCAGCTCTTGTTCCGATTCGGTGTCGAGCCGGTTCCGGGGGCCTGGCCTGCCGTTCTCGGCGGCGGCTTTCTGTTCGGGGCCTTCTTCATGGCGACCGATCCCGTGAGCTCGCCCAAGACGGAGCGGGGCAGGATCATCTACGCCGTGATCATTGCCGTCTGCACCGTGGTCATACGGAACTTCTCCATCTTCAACGGCGGTCTGATGTTTTCGATCCTGATAGGCAACATGTTCGGGCCCATCGTCGATTACGCGGTTCGCGCGTCCGGTGCGAAGAAGAAGGCGGGGTCGGCATGATGCACGAAGATAGAAGCGCTAAGTCCGAAACTCGAAATCCGAAACAAACCCAAAGGACCGAAATCCAGATTATGAAAACGCTGCCGCCCGTCGCGCGGTTCGTTTCGGATATTGGGCTTTCGAGCATTTGTGCTTGTTTCGGATTTAGGAATTCGTATTTCGGATTTGCCAAAGTGATGGCGGGGGGCCAGACCTGATGCGCGAGAAGAAGTGGTTCCCCATCGGCTATATGTTCCTGGTGACGGCCTTCTTCAGTTCGATCATCATCGGTTTTTCCGAGATCACGCGGGGGCGCGTCGAGGCCAATGAGAAACTGGCCTTCGAGCGGGCCGTCGTAACCGTTTTGCCCGAGATCGGCGGTCCCGAACTGACTTCGCTGGAAATCCATCGTCGATTCACCGAGCAGATCACCGAGCCGGACGCATTGTCGGCCGGGGCGTACACGCTCAAGAAGAACGGTCACGTCGTTGCCTATGCCCTGCCCATGTCGGGCCAGGGATTCTGGGCGCCCATCTATGGAGTCGTCGGCATCGCCGCGGATAAGAGAACCATCACGGGCATTGTCTTCTATCAGCAGAGCGAGACGCCCGGTCTCGGGGCCGAGATCAGCAAGCCCGCTTTCAGCAATCAGTTCCAAGGCAAGACGC
>CAYNQP010000251.1:0-6019 GCA_964399325.1 uncultured Pirellulales bacterium | reverse complement strand
TGCGTAGTATAGGCGGCGCTCGCGGAGCGGACAACCTGAAACTGGGCGAAAACGTGGGGTGGCATGCCCGGCGGTGGGATCAGACTTGCCTGCCGTTCCGCAGCGCGCGTTCGGTCAGTTTTTCGCCGCCTTGGGACTTGACGCGCGAACCAAGTTCAGCTTTATTGTGCGTATTGAACGTGCCGCCATCATAGGTATGAGTCCCGATTGTGCCAATTCAGGCAATGTGAGGGCTTCCTGCGACCGGCAGACAGGCGATTCGATAGCTGAAAGGAGGCTATACAATGACAAGGACAGTTATAACCACATCGATCATTCTTCTGCTTTTGGTGACGGTCGGATGCAACAACCCCAGCGGGTCGCACAGACTGCCGGGGCGAACCAACTATCCCAACCCCTCGGTTGCGGGCGACATTGAGGGGGCTGCCCAGGTTATCAGCTCGACCGACGAGATCGACCTGGTCGAGCAGGTGTCCACGCATCGCCGGGCCTATCGACAGAGCCTGGTGTTGCTCGTTCAACACTATACCGTTGTCGGAGACAACCGCAAGCTCCGGTGGGCCCGGGAAGAGCTGACGGCCCTGGACCGGATGCCTCAATATCGGTACATCATCGACGCCGAAGTGCTGCCTGCTGACTTGAGTGCGTCAACGCGGATACCGAAGGCGGATGAGATCTACCTGGACGCGGTGGATACGCAGAGGCAAGCCGAGCCGATCGGGATACTCAAGGACGAAGAGATGCTGCGCGTGGCGCTGGATAAGTACATCCGGCTGATCCGAGAGTATCCGACGAGTGACAAGATCGACGATGCGGCCTATCGGGCGGCGAGCATTTACGAGTACTTCAAAGACTACGAGATCGCCCTGCTCTACTACCAGAGGGCCTATCAGTGGGAGCCGGACACACCGTACGCGGCACGGTTCATGGCCGCGCAGATTTTGGACAAGCGGCTGCGTCGCCGCGCCGAGGCACTGGAACTCTACCAGGAGGCCATCCTGAGAGAAGCGAAATTCCAGGACTGGAAGGTCTACGGCGAGCGGCGGATCAAGGAACTCAGTCAGTCAGATAACTGATGTCAGCAGAGCCTTGAGGGTCTCGCAGACACGTGTTTTCAGGGTCTGACGTTAGGTCAGACCCTTTTCTATTGGTCGAGGTGAATAGGGGACAGGCAGGGAAAGTGCCGCTGTGGAACCGCTTGAAGAAAAGGTGGCCGGCTTCATCCGAGCCAACGGGCTATTCGCGGGGGGCGAGTGTATCTTGCTGGCCGTGTCGGGAGGAGCCGATTCCATCGCCCTGCTCCACGTGATGCGGAGGTTGACGTCGGATGGAATTATTGGAGCGGAGTTGTTCTGCGCCCATATCAATCATCAATTACGCGGCCGCGAGAGCGAGGGCGACGAAACCTTCGTGGCCGAGCAGGCCAGGGAACTCGGGCTGCCCGTCACTTCGAGGGGCGTGGATGTCACCGCCTATGCCAAGGAGCACAGGTTATCGATAGAAACGGCAGGCCGTCAGGTCCGCCTGGCCTGTCTTGCCGAGATCGCCCAAGCTCAGGGCTGCGCGTGGATCGCCACGGGCCATCAGAGAGACGACAACGCCGAAACCGTCGTCCAGCGGCTTCGGCGAGGGACAGGCTTTCGTGGTCTCGGAGGCATCTGGCCGGCCCGGCGGCTGGATGGCAATTTGAGACTCGCCCGCCCGTTGCTGTGTAGCACACGGGCCGAAATCGTCGCTTACCTGCAAACCAGGAATCTCCGATGGCGTGAAGACCACACGAACGCTGACTGCACGTATACGAGAAACTATGTTCGGCACCGGCTGCTCCCAGCCTTGCAGAGCCAATCGACAGGCTCGCTCGCCGATACGCTGACGGAACTGGCGGCCTCCGCCGGGAGACTGCATCAACGGGTCAGCGAGCAAGCCAAACGTGCGACGTCCACGATCGTCAGATGCACGGGCGACGCGGTGTCTATCGACACGGAGGCACTGGCCGCCCTGCCCCAGATCGTGGCGGTGGAACTGATTCGTCTGCAACTGCCAAGGCTGGGCGGCGGCGAGCGGGATCTGACACGACGTCACTATGAGAACATCCTGCAATTGGCCCACCAGCCTCCGGGTAAGCACATGTTGACACTGCCGGGCGGTCTTTCGGTCCGCACCGAGCATGGCAACCTCATTCTGCAGCCGAGGCAGCCCGCGAACAGGTATGAGGGCAGTGTCCAAAGCGTCGCGCTCGATATCCCAGGAATGGCTTCATTTGCCGGCCATACGGTTGAAGCCAGGATACTGGGTCGCGCAGAGATTGAGACGACGAAGATCGAGCGTGACAAAAGCCCATTCCTGGAGTATCTTGACCTCGACCGCGTGGGGCGGCCCCTCGTTGTACGCAGACGACGGCCGGGTGATCGATTCAGGCCCCTGGGGCTGGCCGGCGAGAAGAAAGTGGGCAAGTTCCTCACCGCGGCGAGAGTGCCCGCTAAGGTACGGGAGAACGTGCTGGTGTTCGATGACGGCCAGAAGATTGTCTGGGTCTGTCCGGTTCGCATCTGCGAGCAGGTGAAGGTCACGGAGAGAACGCAACGCATCCTGATGCTGAGCGTCTCCGACCGACAACGTTGAGCCTTGGGGCCCATCACGCGGCGCGGTATCCGCAAGGCAGTCATATAAAGGAGGGAAGACGTGATCAGCCGAAAGCAATTGCTCGAGCATGCCAAGGCCCAGGGGGCAACCGACATTCACATCTGTGCCCAGGCGCCCATTCTCTTTCGACTCGGAGGCAAGCTCGTTCCGGTGACAAAGGAGAAACTCACCGCCGAGCAGAGTCGTGACATCGCGTACGAGTTGCTGACGGACGAACAACGCAAGCTCTTCGAAGAACGGCTGGACTACGACCTTATGCTGGCCGCGGAACACGGACGATACCGGATCAACATCGGATACTTCGATGGGGCCGTCGGGGCCACGATTCGCGTGCTGCCCACCTCCGCCAGGACCATCGACGAGTTGTTCCTGCCCAAGGTGGTTAAGGACCTGTCGCACCGCCGTAAGGGGCTGGTCCTGATTACCGGGGCCACCAGCCAGGGAAAAACGACGACGATGACGGCGATGATCGACGAGATCAACGCCACCTGCGAAAAGCACATCATCACCATCGAGGACCCTATCGAGTACACGCACGTGAACCAGACCGGCATCGTCAGGCAGAGAGAGGTCGGGCGCGACACGCAGTCATTCCAGAGCGGCCTGCGGGCGGCTTTGAGGCAAGACCCTGATGTGATTGCCATCGGCGAGATGCGAGACTACGAGACCATCAAGATTGCCCTGACGGCGGCCGAGACGGGCGTGCTGGTCCTCTCCACGCTGCACGTGATCTCCATCGACAAGATCCTGGAAAGGCTGCTCAGCTATGCCCCGGGATCCGACGAAGGGCAACTGCGATTTCTTCTGGCGGAATCGCTGCAGGGCGCGATCCATCAAGAGCTGGTCCCCACCGCGGACGGTAAACAGCGTGTCGCCAACGAAGTGCTGGTGGTCACCAGCGCCGCGCGGAACATCATCCGCCGAAAAGGCGGCTACTTTTTGCGCAGCGTCATCGAGACGGGCAAGAAGCACGGCATGGTCACGATGGAAGAATCGATCAACAACCTGCTCGGACAGAAAATCATCACTGAGGGCGTTGCCGCGAGCGTCCTGGCCAACTACAAATAGTGCGCCGACCACGCTGGAACTGTGGGTAAGGACGGCGTGGTGTGCTCTCTGGGTCGAGCGAGCGATTGCGGCTGCGACGGTTTGGCCATTTCGACTGGAAATCGCGTGCGCTGCCGATGCCACCGCCGGAGTATTGGGTTTCGGTCGAGATGAACGGATCGTACGCCCGGCGCGGGACGACCGTCACAGAGTTTTGGCATTTTCTTTTCAACAGATGGCCCAACAGCCGAATATAGATGAAGAAACTTGACGTGATGTACGATGTAGGTTATAAGCTCTCGCGCTTGGGCTCTATGCAACGTCACGGAGCATCGCGAGAGTGTGGCTATGGGGTCCTATAATACCTGGATAAAGGAGAATCATAGTGAATCACTCAAAGACACTCGCTCTCGGAGTCCTTCTGATCGCGATTAGCCTTCTGTCGGGGTGCTTTTCCTCGAATCCTGAAGACATACGAGCTTTCGTCAGGCCCTATGAGGTGGATGTTACGTCCGAGAATTATATCTTCCAGCCCCCGGATGACATCGAGATTCACTGCGTTCAGGTTCCTGAGATAAACCTGCAGCGACAGCGTATTCGACCCGATGGGAAGATCAGTTTCGAAGCGATCGGTGAGATCGACGCCGCCGGCAAGACGCCTCGAGAGGTTGCCGCCGCCCTCAAGGATAGGGTCGCCGAGCTCTACACACTGCCGGGCGATAATCCCATCGACGTTCGTATCGCCCTCTATGCCAGCCAGGTGTACTACGTTGTGGGACAGGTGCTGGTGCCCGGCCCGAAGGTCTATACCGGCCGCGATAGCTTGCTCACCGCACTGGCCGTGGCCCAGCCGAATAGCTTGGCCTGGGAACAGCACGTCCAGGTCATCCGGCCGTCGGCGGACGAGGCTGAGAGACCGAGGATCTTTGAAGTCAACTACAATAGGATGATTAAGAAAGGCGACCTCAGCAAGGATGTGCTCCTTCAGCAGGGGGACATCGTGTATGTACCGCCGACCATCCTAGCCTCCATCGGACTGGTCGTCGAGGAGTTCATTACGCCCATTGCTCGAGCCTTCTACGGCTGGTATCTCGTCTCGAACCCGCCAACGACTTCAAATACGTACTCGCCGACCGGCGGCGGCTCTTATTGACAATCAGGTTTGACGCGTGACTCGCACGCGAGTCCTTTGTGAAACAGGTCCATGACAGCAAGACGCGTATTGAGGAGAACACACTTAGCCAGCACGGTCTGGTTCATGTTGTGCGTGGCGTGCGTCCTGGCTGTGGCGCTCCGTCAGGTGGGCTTCAACTGGTGGCTCATCTTCTCGTTGTCCGGTGTTTCCGCCGTGACGATCCTGGTGCTGACCAGTCTCTATCTGTTCGCGATGTTCCGTGGTGTGGGCGGCACCCAACACATCGCGGTCGAACACCCCCTGACGAGCACTCCCCACTACATGGGCTTCTACGTCGCGGCCCCGCTACTCGGTGGGCTGGCAGGTATCCTGGGAATGCTTGGGGTACACAATGTCACCCGGTTCCTGCTGGGGATCGCGTTGGGGACTCTTGGGACAACGCTCTCCGTGTGGGTGATCCTCGACCCGACGGCTGGACTGATCGAAATGATGCTGCCCGCCAGCCGCAAGCATCGGGCTGAGCGTCTGGCCCAGGCCGAAGCGGAGCGGCGCGCGCGAGCTGAACGTCGGGAGCGATTGCTCGCTGAGGCGTTCGCTCGCGAGGAACAAGAGCAACGGCGCTGGCAACAGAGACTGCAACCACAGGCAGAGCGCCTCGCCGATCTGCTGGGCGCAGATGCATCCGGCGTTGAACGTGCCGAGAAAGAAGCCCTTGACATTGGGGCAACCGCTTGGCGACTAGGTGGGCTGACATGCATGCGGCAGCTTCGTGACATGGCGCTGAGCATCAACAGAGAAAGACGGGGAGAGAGAGACGCCATTGACTACGTCTCCTATTGGTGGGACGGTATCGGAGATTGGCGAAGACCCTCTCCATGTTGAGCCTGCACAAACACCGCCATCGGCAGGCCAGCCCCTGTCGAGCATGCCCTAATCCGCGGACGAGACGGCCCCCCATTCCTCGGGGACGCACACACCCAGGCCTTCAGAACAGTCCACTCCACCGCGCATGCTCTGAACGACCCAGGCCAATGGGTCGTCAAACGGACGCAGGAAGGAGCTCACCTCCGTGTGATGCCCCTTCCCCACGACCGAGAACAGGCTGTAGAGTTACAATCCGATGGCCACAACCAAGCACCTCTATCCAGACCACCCGGCGCGAAGGTGTCAGAAAACAGCACAACCGGATTGCCC
>CAYNQP010000250.1:0-6050 GCA_964399325.1 uncultured Pirellulales bacterium | reverse complement strand
GCGTCCTTTCTGAAGATCGCCACCGACAACACGGACCTCATCTGCAGCACGTTCGCTCCGGGTCAGCGCACGGACCCTTCCGGACACGAGGAGATCGAGATCGGGCTCTGCAAGCTGTACCGCGCCACCGGTGACGAGAAATACCTGGACGAGGCCAAGTTCCTGCTGGACCAGCGCGGCCGCCGAGGGAACCGGGGCCCCAACGGCAACGGCGGATTCTACGGCGTCTATGCCCAGGACCACAAGCCTGTTACCGAGCAGACCGAGGCCGTGGGCCATTCGGTGCGCGCCGCCTATCTCTACACCGGCATGGCCGACGTCGCGGCCCTCACGGGAAACATGGACTACATTCACGCCATCGACGCCATCTGGAAAGACGCCGTTGGCACGAAGCTCTACGTCACCGGCGGCATCGGCGCCAGCGGCGGCAACGAGGGCTTCAGCGAGCCCTACGAACTGCCTAACCTGACCGCCTATTGCGAAACGTGCGCGTCGATTGCCAACATCTTCTGGAACCATCGCATGTTCCTCATGCACGACGACGCTAAGTACCTCGACGTGCTGGAACGGACGCTGTACAACGCCGCCCTGTCGGGGATTTCGATGCAAGGTGACCGATTTTTCTATCCGAATCCGCTGGAATCCACCGGCCACGAGCGCAGCCCGTGGTTCGACTGTGCGTGTTGCCCGTCGAACGTGGCCCGCTTCATCTCATCTGTGCCCGGATACGCTTATGCGTACAAGGACAAGGACGTCTATGTGAATCTGTTCCTCAGCGGCGACGCGACTCTCGAAACCGCCGCCAACACGGTCAGGCTGGCGCAGCAAACGCGCTATCCGTGGGAAGGCCAAGTGAAGATCACGGTCGCACCCGAGAAGAACGAGCCCTTTGCGGTCTGCGTTCGCATCCCGGGCTGGGCCCGCAACAAAGTGGTCCCGAGTGACCTCTATGCGTTTGAGAAGACCAGTAACGCGAAGGTCGGGCTGATGGTCAACGGCAAGTCGGTGGCGTTCGACGTGCAACGAGGTTTTGCACGGATCGAGCGGACCTGGCAGAAGGGCGACACCATCGAGTTGAACCTGCCGATGCCGGTCCGGCGGGTCATTGCCAACAAAAAGATCGCCGCGGACCGAGGCAAGGTGGCCCTCCAGCGCGGGCCGCTTGTCTATTGCCTGGAAGGGCCCGATAACGAGGGGCAGGTGTTGAGTCTGGTCATCCCGGACGACACCCGGTTCAAAACCGAGTACCGGCCCAACCTGCTCAACGGCGTCACCGTCATCACGGGCAAGGCCCGCGCCGCCAAGTGCACGGCAGCCGGCGATATCGTCCTGACCAGCGAGAAATCCTTCACCGCCATTCCCTACTACGCCTGGGCCCATCGGGGCCGGGCGCAAATGACGGTCTGGCCCGCGCGCGAGGTGCAAGCCGCCCGGGCCGAACCGGCCGACACGCTGGCCTACACTAGCAAGACTACCGCGTCTTTTGTTCACCAGTCGCTCGACTCGATCAAAGACCAAATCCTGCCGACCAACTCGTCCGACACGTCCAATCGCCAGTTGGATTTCTGGCCCCACAAGGGTACGACCGAGTGGCTCCAGTTCGAGTGGGACCGCAAGCACAAGCTCTCGCGCGTCAAGGTCTACTGGTTCGACGATACCGGCCGGGGAGAATGCCACCTGCCCCAATCGTGGCGGCTGCTGTATCGCAACACCGACGGCGCCTTCAAGCCGGTCAGCAACCAGACCGCCTACGGCACCGACAAGGACACATTCAACACCGTGACATTTGAACCTGTTGAGACGAGCACCCTGAGGATCGAAATCACGCTCCAGGACGGCTGGTCGGCCGGCGTGCAGGAAGTCGTTGTCGAGTAGGACGGGCCGCGACATCGTCCAGTTTCAATCCGGCGCGCGCGACGAAATTCGCTCGCGGAGGTCTTTCACCATCGCCTCTATCGTCTCCCTGGGTAGGCTCGCATGAGGCGGCAGGCCCAACGCCCTTTCCGCGACGCTCAGAGCCTCCTCAGTTGCTTCGGGACGATGCTTGGACAGAAACTGGGCGAGCCAACAGTACACCACCGGATTCTCGGGCTCGACCTCCAACAGCTTTCGGAAATGCCTTTCGGCTTCATCCAATCGGCCGGTCATCTCCAGCAAGCGGGCCAACGAACCACGGAATGGTCCTCGTTCGGGATAAAGCTCGACGGCCCGCGTCAACGGCTCAATTGCAGCGGCGGGCCCCTGTGCCTGCATCCGGCACGCCGTCATTTGCTGCCAGAGGTAAGCGTTCCTCGGATGGAGCTTCGTCGCTTCCTCAAGGATTGCCAAGCAGCAGGAGAATTCTCCCTGTTCACCCCAGAGATTCACGAGCGCAATCGCTACCATGTCTCGCGACCTGCCGGCTTTCCACAAGCGATCCAAGATCTGCTGGGCCTTGTTCGGGTCTCCCTGGCCCGCCAAGAACTGCGCGTACAGAAGCTGGGCATTGAGGTCGTTTGGGTCCAGCCCGACCGCGCGCCGGTACGCTTCGCGGGCAGCTTCCGTCTGGCCAACATGCTCACTCGCGGACGCCAGCATCTTGTGCGCGGAGTTGCTCTCAGGCCTGAGCCGGACAAGCGCGCGGGCCGGCTCCAGCGCTGATTCGTACCTGCCCGGCCGGAGCGAACTTGCGGCACGCAGAGCCAACGAACAAGCCTCGTGAGCATCTTCAGGACGCTTCAGCAATGTATCGGCACAATGCAGGCGACTCTCGTCAAAGTTGCCCCCTAAGAATCCGGGCACCTGCCAGACCGCCGGCCCCTTGGCCCGCAGGAGAGCGACCCACGATACGACCACGGTGCGACTGACGCTGCCGAAACAGCCTATGGCCGTAGAGGTGCCAGGCACCAGCATCGGCGACCCGCTCCATCCGCGGCCAAGCTCCCCAATGCCCTCGAGCGCCACGATGCGAGAGGCCCGCAGCCAGGTGCTCTCGAAGGCAACCGGCAGTTCCTGCTCGTCCGGCGCGAAGGTCTCCACACCTGTCGCGCCCGAATCCCAATCCTCCAAGCGTTTGATTACGGCGGGCAAGCCAATCACTCGCGCGGATCGAGCAGACGCAACAGCATTCGCATCCGCCAGGGAAAGTGCGGGATGGCCCTTCCACGGGACTTCCAGCACCGCCAGATCGAGTTCTTGATCGCTCGCCAGGATTCGGCCACTACAGACCTCGCCGAGATAAGGACTGAAGACGGCAACAAACCCCTTGAGTCTGTGGTCGCCTTCCCCGGATTCCTCATAGACGAGGTGGTCGTTCGTGATGACCAGCGTGCCGTCCCCCACGACAAAACCATTCCCGGCCCGCTCAGCGGCAAAGCACCGACTCGTCACGATAACGAGGGCCGACTCCGGCAGGTCGGAACTTGCCGCCGCCACTGCGGGCGCGACCAACCCCACCATGGACAGAAGCGAGACAACACTCACAGCCAGCCGACTTTTCATAGCATTTCTCCGCCACTTGCCACCTTCTCCCTTGAGCTCCAGTATAGCAGATGGGGTTCGGAGAAGAAATTTTCATTTTTCTCTTTGACACCTTGTACAACTGTACGATATCATGCTTGTACATTTGTAAAAGGAGATAGTTATGGTTAGACCCAAGCTGCCAAGAATCAGCCCTTCCGAAACCGAGATCCTGCAATTAGTCTGGCAACTCGGTGAAGCGACCGTCCAGCAGACCTGCGACAACCTGCCGGCACGGCGTAGGATCGCCTATGCCACGGTGCAGACCCTTTTGCGCCGACTGGAAAAGAAGGGATACATCGCCCATCGCACGGAGGGCAAGGCACACGTCTTCTACCCGGTGGCCAGGCGTGAGGACGTTATCAAGCGGTCCGTCAGCGATTTCGTGAACCGACTCTTCGGAGGCGACCCGATCCCGCTGATGCACTACCTGGCCGAACACGGCAAAATCGACGCCGACGATATCGAAGAGCTCAAACGACTGGTCGAAAAGTAGTCACCCAACCGCATTTTGGAGGGATGACCTATGGAAGCCATGCTGAATCGAATTGCCGATTACCTGCTGGCCCAGAGCTGGCAGATTGGTGTGCTTGTGGTGGTCGTCGCCCTGATCTCGTGGGCGCTGCGGCATCGCAGCGCACACGTGCGTTATCTGCTCTGGCTTGTCGTTCTGGCCAAGTGCCTCGTGCCACCGGTGGTGAACGTACCCTTGCCCGTTCTGCCCGAGCGCACGCCTCAGACAGCCACTCTGACCATCCCCCCTTCAACCGGAGAAAGGCTGGTGACCGGAGCGCCGGCGGAAACGAGGCCTATGCCGATCGTGCGCTCGGCCCTGCCAACGCGGCCACATCTCGGCACACGGCAGTGGCTGGCCATCGCGTGGCTGGCCGAGGCGGGGGTGTTTGCCCTTGTGGCCGCTATCAAGGCAGGACGGACGGCTCTGTGGCTAGGGCGGCAGCGACAAATGATCCCGCCCGATTTGCAAACGAACGTTGGCGGCCTTCTGTCGTCCCTGGGCCTGAAGAAGCTGCCCAGGATGTGGTTGATTGAGGGTGTGGGGCAACCTTTCGTTTGGGAATTGGTGCGTGGCGACATCTACCTGCCGCATAGCTTTGTCAGGGTGACAAGCGACGAACATCGCAGAGGCATCCTGGGCCATGAACTCAGTCACGTACTGCGCTTCGATGCAGCGGTGAACATCCTCCAGATCGCCGCCCAAGCGATCTTTTGGTTTCATCCGCTGGTGTGGTGGGCAGACAATCGCATCCGCGTCGAGCGTGAGAAGTCTTGCGACGAAATGGCCATTGCCCGCCTGGGCACCGAGGCCAAGGACTACAGCACGATCATCGTCAACACCTTAATCCAGGAGCAAGAATCCACTCACCCCGTTCCGTCGCTGGCCATCGCCGGTCCGGCGAAGAACATCGAGGAAAGAATAAGAACCCTGCTCAGACCCGGAAAGAAATTTCACGAGCGACCCAGCCTGGGCGCAGCAGCCGCGGTCATGCTGGTTACCTTGCTGGCTGTCCCAACCACCATGGTGCTGACAGCCCAACGAGCAACACCTGGCACAACTGACAATGCCCATATCGATGGGACTCCGGGCAGCACGGCGCTACCGCAAGGGTGGAGTCTCGACTACGACGATGGCGTTCGCGCCGGCCGAGCAACGACCTGGCCCGCCGGGGTGCCCAGGGATCACGCGCCGCTGACCTTCACAACCGTGGGTCTGGATCTGTCTGACGCAAGCTGGAGAGATGAGCGGTGCGAATTCGCGTTTCGCTCGGCGGAGGGTAAGGATCTCGGCAGGATTTCTATGGGCTTTGACCATCCCGAGAACCAGATTGGGCCAGTGAGCTCGAAACCCGGCAAGTACCTGCTGAGCTATACACGAGAATTTGGGGACTCCTATGGCAACTTCCGCATGCACTGCGGTCCCTTCACGGTAGATCTGCCGAAGCCCGGGATGTACAATCTGAGTTTCACACCAAGGCTGGGAAGTGCCCAGATCGCCGGTTCTCTCGGCGGGTGCTATGCACTGAACTTCGAGAGGATCGACAGCAACCCTCCGGTCTGGGGGCTCGTATACAGGAACACTGCTAAGGAGTATGTCCTGAACGGCCTGCCCGCCGGCACGTATCGGCTCAGTGCTGTGACGCAACGTCAAGAGGACAACGTGTTCGTTCGCCAGGCACAGGCAACGGTCAAGGCCGATGAGACGCTGACGATGGATGTCGCGCCTCCGGTGCAAGGCGATTGCTCCTTGGGCAGCGCTATCCTGGGCAAACGCGGGACCTACCGGATACCCGTGCCGGGAGAGCGGGAATCCGACACACGATGGTTTGTCCTCATTCGCAAGCGCGGCAGCGGACCCATCGGGCAAACGAATGCCTACGAAGCTCTGACCATGGACAGCCACTACGTGGTCCGCGGACGCAACATCGTTCAGGAAAGCGAAGACCGGGCCAGCTACGTGATCGGCGGCATTGCTCCCGGCGAGTATACTGAGACTATGAAGCAAGCCTCCTTTCAGATCGTCGGCCATTGAGGAT
>CAYNQP010000249.1:0-6109 GCA_964399325.1 uncultured Pirellulales bacterium | reverse complement strand
GTGCGCTGGTACCCATGCCGAAGTGGCTTTGGACACTCGGCGCACTGGCGGAAGCGAGTTGGCCGGCCTTAAACCGTTCAACCGCTTGACGCACCGGGCCGGTGACACCGGCGAGCACGGCAATGCCTGCTTGTCCAAACACGCGAAAAGCGTTGGGGCCGCAGTTGCCGGTCAGTACATGGCTGACGCCTTTCTCAGCCATCATCTGGGCCGATTGAATCCCGGCCCCGCCGCCCAGAGCCATATTGGGATTCTCCACGGCGTCAAACTGCATCGAATCGGTATCGACGATGAGAAAATACGGACAACGCCCAAACCGCGATTCAACTTGGTCACCAAGTGTTGGACCTGTGGATGTAACTGCAATTTTCATAAACACCTCTGGAAGATTTTATAGATCCATTCCGATGAAAACTCGGTCAGGTGAAGCAGACGTCAGAGTTGTCTCTGCCGGTTCTTCTTTGTTAACTTGTGCTTCATGAATATGAATAGGCGTTTCCAGTCCTGAACACAAAGAGCCAAAAACGCTCCAACCGTTCCTGCTGATGCCAACCCAACTGGGCATCCTTGTTGACCACAGAACGGACAAACAGCGAATGTTGTGTAAAGACCAGTAAACCCAAACCACCAACCGACGAATCTAAGCAGGCGGCCAAATGGTGATATTCTTCGCTCCGGCTGTCCCTTCCCCGTTGATTGCGAATCTGGTTCTGCCTTTTCCGTATCCTTCATCTTTCTAGCCTTCTTTTGGGATAGACCAACACCCTCCAGGAGGAAAACCAAGAAGGACACGGCATACGTCCTTCTCAGTCTTTGCTCAGAGACGCCGTGCCACCACGGTGATTCTCACAGACACACTTGGTTACCCCAGTGGGCAAGTACCCGTTGGACAGGAACCGCCGCCATCCGTCGTGGAAACGCTCCGCCCGGTGGAAAACGTCGAAAAGAGCTTCTGCAGAGCTTTGCTTCCACACTTCTCGCAACTGAGAACGCCGGGATGACCGCTCCTTTGCAGCAGTTCCATGGTATGTCCACACTGTTTGCACTTGTACTCAAACAACGGCATCGTCGAACCCTCTCTATCATAATGGATCGTCTTCTTGGTTCTTTTACAACCGGCGAGCTATAGGTCAGCGAAAAGTCCAGATCCTACGGCCCTGCGAATCTCTCCGCGTGACAGGCAAAATAGATCATGAAAGCGATATAGGAACTCAACAGAGCGACCAGAAACAAAATCAACAGGCCAATGACCAGATTCGCGCCCTGCGGATGCCCGCAGTTGCGACAAAAGGGACTGTACCGGCTGATCTCGGTTCCGCATGCTCGACAATCCTTAAGAAGCGGTTTTTCCATTTTCAACCTCCATCAGCAGCATCTCTGGCTCCTCGACGGGCAGACCGGGAAGATACGTTTTCGTCCTTCCCGGCCTGCTCTGCCCAAAGTTCCGCTATGGGGCCTTTTCTCTTTCGAGCTCTTCGATCCGCTTGCCTATGGACTCAAGCGACTGCTGGAGGTACTGAGCTTGCTGCTTGAGCGTGTCCTTCTCTTGCTCTGGGCTGGGAGCGGCGTCAAAGCCGCTGGGATAGCCAGCATAGGGGTTCGCGTAGCCACCGCCGGCCGGCCAGCCATAGCCGGCCCGGCCCCAACCGAAACTGCGACCGCGACCGAAACCACCACCACGGCCGAAACCACCACCACGACCCCAGCCCCCGTATCCTCTACCACCCGCTGCGTTTGCGTAGCCTGGAACCGGGTAACCGGCGCAGAAACCTGCCGCTCGACCTGTCATTGCACCCATACCACCGGGACCTGTACCATCACCACCTGGCATAATCAATCTCCTTTCATGCTAAACTCTATTGTCTTGTCATCGGTGCACCGCACTTGGGACAACTTCTATGAATGCAGGGTTGTCCGGCGATATGGGCGGCCTTGTGCCCGCATCGGGGACATATGCAGATCCCGCCTGCACCGGCTGAAAACGGGCCACCCATGCGGCCTCGACCTTGACCTTGACTCTGGCCTCGCCCCAAACCCCGGCCAGTGCCAGCACCTTGACCCGTTGGGCCCGTACCATCTCCTCTTGGCATGACATGCATCCTTTCTATGTGTCAATGCTGAAGTACTTACCACCGGTAAGCAAATCGTCCGCGACCACCGCGCCGGCCACGACCGAGTCCAAAACCTCGGGCCAAGCCAAAGCCTCTCCGAAACCACCGGCCCAGCCAGCCGGTACGAGCAATTCCATATCCGGTGCCGTAACCGTACGGAGACATGCCGCGCGGAGGGATATATCCCTGCAAACCGCTTGGATTCCCATAGCCGAACATCGGATATCCTGCACGAAAGCCAGCGGCTCTACCTGTCATGGGCCCCATACCGGAAGGACCCGTTCCATCTCCAAAAGGCATCTGTGTCACCTCCTTTTCTTGTTCCGCTTTGTTGGTGCTTGTATCACCCACAGGAATACCGTCAATACCGGCCCAGCCTTCCATCCGGCCTGATTTCTCTCCGGATTCCCGCAGCACGCAGTACCCCAAACCTTTTCCGGTCATCGGACCTTTCCCCTGCGGGCCTGTTCCATCAAAGCTTGGCATTGGCTTTCTCCTTCTCCCGTGTGAGCAATGCTACCGCAACCGATTTGTTCTGACGCAGAATCATCTCGCCGATCTCGCAGTCGAGATCTCTTGCGATCACCGGGCATTTCGCCTTCAGGATAAAGAAGATGGGTTTGTCAACATCGCTGAGCGATTCATAATTGCCTTGGCCCTTGGCAACGATCAAATCCGCCCGGTCAAATCGCTCCCTAAACTGAGGCGAACAGGTTTCCAAAATGGTTCCCGGTCCGTCGGAACCGTTCGTGATAACGTCCACCAAGTCGGTCAGTCCGGAAATTTCAGCGTCTTCCATCGTCGCATCGTTGATTACAGGTGAGCCCTTCACCACATAAGTCACTTTCTCATGCGGTAGCTTCTCGATCAGGACACGGTCAAAGACGGTCTCCCCGGCGTTATCACCCAAATACAGGATGCTTCTGGCCTGCTCCACACAGTCAACGAACGCGAGCAGCTCTCTACAGTCGAATTCCGCGTCCAGCGCTGCGCCAATAACCTTCTCCGCTTGAGCGTACTCCAACGAACTGTTGACTCCGAAGTCCAGGATGTTACCGGCAATCGCCAGTCTGACGGCGGCCTCTAACGGATTCGGTGCCTCTTCCACATCCTGTTTCAATTCGGAATAGAGCCTCAGGGCCAGTTCATTCGATCGGCGTTTTTGCTCGGCATAGGGATCTTCCTTCCCTGTGATCTGGCGGATCAGACGATGAATCTGCTGCCCGATGACCGGTGGCGGATTGTGCATATCCGTTTGGGCAGCCAAGCGGAGCACGCTCTGGACCACTGTGGTGTGGACTTCCTCGTCATCCGTGGCAAATCGCGCCGCATCCAATGCCTGCCGCAGGAAACAGGGGAAACAATCGAGATAGATTCGCATATTACACTACTCGCAGAGAAATCAATCTTTCACGTGTGAACGTCACACCGCTGTGCGTCTGTTTCAACGGCTTATACCCAGTGACCTTCCACGTTGGCTTGTTGCACCTCCTGCAACTCACCTCCCTTGAACGCTGCCACCACTTGCTCAACGGTTTCGCCGGAGGCGAGGAATATCCGAACCTCGGCAGCGGCCAGTGTCTTGTACGCATTGGGGCCCAGATTACCGGTGATAACGGCGTCCGCGCCTGAATTGGCAACGTTCTGTCCGGTTTGAATGCCAGATCCTTGCGAAAGGGTCAGGTTCACCTTGTTGTCGTACGCCTGGGAGTCGCCTGTGTCTGTGTCCACAACGACGATCCACTTGGCCCTGCCGAATCGAGTGTCCACCGGACTCGTTCCTTCCGGCCCTTGTGCCGTTACTGCTACCTTCATATGCCTCGTCTCCAGATCCTGTTCTCGTCGGTTGCGCACCGACGCCGAAACGTTCACTTGTTCAGCCTCTCGGGCCATCCCGTCTGCCCCCCCAGCCGCAACGGCGCCGAAATTGCACCCCCGCACCTTGCCAGCGACCGGGCAGAACGAACCGCTCAGAGCCGAGTTGCCCATTCTTGAAAGCCCCGATCACATCGTTGACAACACCGGTCACATAAGGAAACAACCGAATCCCGCAGACCGAGGCCCACGATGCCAGCGGGCGGGAGATCGCACCGCAGATCAACGTATCCATACCCAGTTGCTTGAGCTTGGCGATACGTGCCGGACCTTGCCCCAAGAGGGCAACTTCCGTGCGACCCAACTCCTCATCACCACTCAACTCGATGAGGACAGCCTTGCAGGCAAAATCGAAGACGTTCGAGACCCGACCTTCCCAAACTGGTATTGCCACCTTCATTGCCGAGTGACCTCCTGATTCCTTGGATTGCAATAAGCGTGCCAATAAGCATGGCAAACGACGCTGTCGGCATAACTGTTGTTTAAGAAATGGCTTAGGGAAGAAGAAACAAGCAGGGGCTGGGAAGATCGCCGTAGCAGGCGTTGCACTACGCAGCGATTGCCTCCTTGCGGGCAATGCAATATGCAATGATCCGTCGTGCTTAGGACGGCGCGCTACGGTCCTTGAGGTGACGATCACATGTCGATCTGCAAGGTCTTGAGCTTGCGAAAAAGTGTGCTGGGATTGATGCCGAGTTCTCGGGCGGCGGCTGCCCGGTTGCCCTGGTGACGCTGCAGTGCCTGCTCGATCATCAACTTCTCCATTTGCCTGAGGGTCGTGATTCCGTGCAGGCTTTCCCCATCTCCAGGTCCATGTCGCCGAACGGACTCTGGCAGGTCACGGCTCTCTATGAGTTGGCCTTGGCATAACACGAAGCAGTGTTCGAGAATGTTCTCGAGTTCGCGAATGTTGCCGGGGAAGTCGTGCGACAACAGCTCTCCCATGGCGTCGTTGCTGACACAACAGATCTCTTTGCCGTAGAGCACATTGAATCGACTGATGAAGTGGTCGATGAGGAGGGGGATATCCTCTTTGCGTTCACGCAAGGGCGGAAGCTCAAAGTGGACGACATTGATACGATAGAACAAATCCTTGCGGAACACGCCTTTGTCGACCAGTTCAGCCAGGTTCTTATTGGTGGCGGTGACGACTCGAACATCGGCCTCGATGGTGCTGACGCCGCCCAGCGGTTCGTACGTCTTGTCCTGCAAGACACGCAACAACCTGACCTGGACGGCCGGTGATATGTCCCCTATTTCGTCGAGGAACAAGGTCCCGCCTTGAGCCAGCGCGAACCGACCCGGTTTGTCTTTTTTCGCATCCGTGAATGCCCCGGCTTTGTAGCCGAACAACTCGGATTCCAGAAGCGTGTCCGGAAGTGCACTACAATTGACGGTAACGAACGGCTTCTTGCGGCGCGAACTGAGGCTACGAAGGGCGTGTGCGAAGAGTTCCTTTCCCGTCCCGGTCTCACCCTCAATCAGAACGGTACAATCACTCTCGGCCACTCGCGGCAGGACATCGAAAAGTTGCTGCATGGTGTGACTGCGACTAATGATATCCTCACAAGAGTATTGCTTCTCAAGCTGCTTTCGCAGCTCTTCCACAAGGGTCATGTCCCGGAACGTCTCCACCCCTCCGATGATTTGTCCCTCTCGATTCTTGAGTAAGGCGCTGGAGATGGTGATTGACTTCCGTTGGCCCTGAGAGTCCACAATATGCACGGGTTTGTTGATGACTGGTTGACCGGTTTCCATGGTCTGACGCAGCGCACAGCCGGTTTCGCAAAGGTCGGCCTTTAGAACGTTCTTGCAGCACTGCCCAAGCGCCTGCTGCCGTGGGATACCCGTTATCTGTTCGGCGGCGTGGTTAAACGATGTGACACGCCAGTTTTCGTCGACGGTAAAGACGCCGTCGGCGATGCTGTCCAGAATGATGTCTCGGCCATCGTATGAGAGAATATCCATAAGAATCACCTTGTGCCATCAACTTAGATATTACGCGAACACGACATATATTCGATCGTGGCGGTCCCAGTCTTGCAGGCAAGCTCCTGTCGATTGCTGTAGCTTAACCTACGATTCTGCTCTGGTCTTATACGTTGCCATGGACTCTCTCGTTC
>CAYNQP010000248.1:0-6145 GCA_964399325.1 uncultured Pirellulales bacterium | reverse complement strand
CATCTCCAACGAACCCTGGCAGTCGATGATGCAGGTTTCCGGCCCGGCTTCGCTTTTGACGGTGATGGCCTTGCCTTGGAAGTCAATGTCCCGATTGCCATCACCGGTGTAGGTTCCCGGCGCGACCAGGACGGTGTCGCCGTCGTTGGCGTCGTCGATGGCAGTCTGGATGGTGTCGAAATCCGCCGGACCGTCGTCATCGACGTAGATGGTTCGCTGTGCGGCCAGAGTACCAGAATTCGCGCCTAAGAAGCAGACGACCGTGGCCAGCAACGCTTGCAGGACTATCCTCCGCATGGCTGTCCTTCCTCAAGATCAACCTTGGCAGTCAACTACGAGACAATTGTAGCAGATTTGACCGGATTTGTCCACAAGTTCTACAGACAAATAGCCAACGCGTCTGCACTGCTACCGCTTCAAGGCGTCTCTGCCGACGCCGCGTTGGGCCAGTTCCTTTAGCTCGTCGAGGCGGCTTTCGTAGACGCTGCGAGGTGTGGCGTTGTGCTGCTGGCACAGCGAGGCGGCCATGCCGACGACTTCGCCCATCATGCCGCCGGTGCGCATTACGCGGACGGTCCCCAGCGCGACGTGCGTGACGCTGATATCGCGCCCGGCCATGAAGAGGTTCTCGATGTTGCGGGAATAGAAACAGCGGTACGGGATCGGGTAGGGCTTGATGCTCGGCTGTTTGGCGATGGTGCGGAATTCGCGGCCCGGGAAGTGTTTCGAGTTCTCCGGGGCGGGGTAGTGCAGGTCGATCGACCAGGTCGTCGTGACGAAACCGTCGGGATACGCGTGGTGCTCCTGGATGTCTTGCTGCTGCAGGATGACATCGCCCAGCAAGCGGCGGGACTCGCGCTTGCCTGCGATGTGCGCGACCCAGCCGAGCTTGAGGTTGGCGTACTTGGCTTTGTCCTGGCTGTGGTTCTTCTGGAAGGCCCAGTTGCCATAGACGGCGCGGAAGATGTGGTCGCGAATCCGCTCGAACTCAGTGACCTGGTTGTTGTTCAGACCCGATTCCCAGTCCCAGTCGCCCCGCGTGACATGCTGGCAACTCTCTTCGGTAAACGGCAGCGCCCAGGGACATTCGGGGAAGGGGCTGGGCCCATCGGTTTCGACAGAATACCACTGGGCCGACGCGCCCATGGTCATCTTGTCCGGTTCTTCGGGGGCCATGGATTCGCCCGTCTCGGCGCGGCTTTCGCGGCCCATGCGGCTATCAGCCCCGGCGAGGAAACCGATGGTCCCGTCACCGGTGCAGTCGGCGAACAGCCAGGCGGCGAAGCGAAGCTCCTTCGAGGTTCTGACATTCTTGCCCAGGACGGCCACGATGCGCTTGCCCTGCATCTCGACGTGGTATGCGTGCGTGTTGAGGAATAGATGAACGTTGGGCTCGGCCCGCACGACGCGTAGCTTCTGCTCGTCACCGTAGAACGCGGCGGGTTGGGCATTGCCTCTCTTACCTGAATCGAGTTCGCGGACGACATCGCCCAGGTGCGGGTAGGGGGGCAGGTTGATGTTGCCGTTGAGGTGTACGCGAATCTCGGAACTGTTGTTGCCGCCCAGGACGGGACGATCCTGAATCAGCGCCACCTGCAGGCCGAGACGGGCGGCCGAGATAGCAGTGCAAGTGCCGGCCATGCCGCCGCCGACCACCACCAGATCGAACGGCCCGGCATCTTCCGGCCGGTCGGGCAGGCCGAGCATCTTCCGTCGAAACACTGCCATCTCCTCGCCTTGATTGAGCGGTGCGAAATCCATGTCGTCAGTGAAGACGATGGCATCACAGCGACCCTCGAAGCCGGTCAAGTCGTGCAGAGATAAAGTCACCCTGTCACGGGAGATCGTCATTGTCCCGCCGTCTTGCCAGTGCCATTGAGCGCCCTCGGTGCCGAAGATCGTTTCCAGAGGCTTGCCGTCCAGCAGCAACTGGAACTTGCCCGGCGCGCCCGGCGCGTTCCAAGTGGCGACCCAGTCGCGCGTGCGGACCCAGACGCGGTACGGGTCTGCAGCAGGGAAGCTCACTGTTGTAGTGGCGTCCTCGACCGGCACGCCGAAACCGTGCGCCAGAAGGTAGGGCGAGCCCATCTGGTCCATCGACTGCTGATCGACGACCCAGCCCCCCGGATTGTCGAAACCCTCAGCCTCGACCAGGACGGTCCGGCCCGCCACCCGCGGCGAACCGAGCCCGAGCAGTGGAAGAAGTGTCGCTATCAACAACGCGGCCGATTGTCTCGACAGGAGCGCCATGGTATACGCCTCTGGAATTCATGCTTCGGTTGTTATTGGGATTGTCCGAAACGACCCTGTCCGAAGTGTAGCCTGTGCGCGCCGCCGTTTCAATGCAGATCATTCATGAGAGGCCGAGAGTCGTCTCTCAAAGGCGGTCGTACTTGGAGCCGAGCTCGAAGTTCTCGACGTGTATGGTTTGCTGGATCAGATCGAGCCGGATGCCGAGGGAATACCGCCCGACGGCCGTGGTCTTGAAGAAGGACATGAGAACCGTGGTCCGGCCATGCACGGGCTTGGCGCCGTAGCGGGGACTGACGGAAAACCGCGCGGCCTTGAGCGCCGCGTGCAGTTCGTCGCCTGCCGGGGTATCCAGCAACCGGCGCACAACATAGGTCATGGTGTTGAGGGTGTCCTTGCGCAGCGGGTCGTCGCCCTCGCGTCCGGTCTCGACGACGAGCTTGGCGCCGCCAAACAGCTCAGTCAGCACGGGTCGTATCACGCTGTCGAGGTCCTTCGTTGCAGGGGTGGTCGGCGCGATCTCGGCGGCGCTGAAGAACTTCAGATTATCCGAAATGCTCGTCATCCCGTTAGTAGCAGACGTCTCGTCTGGCGACGGCAGTCGGGCCGGTTCGGTCGCCGGCTGTTCTTGTGGCGCTGCCGTCGGTTCGGCGGACTGCCCGGACGGCTCGCCATCTTTCTTCGAGCAGCCTGCCAGGCCGGGGCAGAGGGCAACCGCGATGACACAGAACAACGCTGTGGTGATTCTGCCTGGGCCCATATCTGCTTTGCCTCTTCGTTGTCAGACGGTGTGTTCGAGCTTTCTCTCTCTATCAATGGCTACTCGACCGTGATTCTCTGCGACGCCCTGTTGTTCCTGGAATTCGAATCCTTGAAACCCTTCGGCGGCGTGATTCTTGCCACGAGCGTGAGCGCTCCGGCTCGAGTGGGCGTGTATCGGAAGGTGAGCGTCTTGGTTTCACCTGCTTTGAGGTCCACCTGCTGGGGTTCGGCGCGCGTGCTGCCGGCCGTGAGTGCCACCGCGACGCCTGCGACCGGCTTCTCGCCGTCGTTCTTGATCGTGACGTCGGCGGTCGTCGGTTTGTCCGATTGGGCGACATGGCCTCTCAATTCCACGATGGACAGATCGCCCGTAACGACTTCGTCGCGCTTGTTCTCGCCCGGTTCTTGGAGGGTCCCTCCGGACGGCGGCGGCACAATGCTCTCGCCGGGTTGTGCGTCGTTGCGCATCTTGAGAGAGGTTGTCTTGCTGGCAACATTGTTCTTCGAATCGACCACATCGAACTTGACGGCATACTCCCCCTTCCTCAAATAGAGGTGCGTCATATCCTTGTCGACTTCGCCTTGACCGCTCTCCTTCACTTCGTCGCCGAAATCGAGTGTCCATGCTGTTATCGGATACGAGCCCTGAGTGGCCTTGATGTGAAATGTCACGGTGTTCTTCTTACTCTTCTTTGTCAGACGGGCGGCAGCCGCGACGGACCTGATGGTGATGGTTTTTGAGATCGGATCTGAGGCGATCTTGACCTTTTCCACAGCGACATTGACGGTAGCCGTGATCGTGAAAGCGCCATCGTTTTCGTACGTGTGCGCGAGTTCGAAGCGGTCGTTCTTTAACTCTGAGGATTCCATCGTGCGCTTGCCTCCGATAGGAAGGGTCTCCTCCGTACCATCGCCCCAGTTGATGTCGCAGGCCAGTTCGCCCTTGAGGCTATCGGCGTTGGTGATCCGGATCGCTGCCGTGATGCCGTCGCCGACGTTTGCCCTGGAGGGGACCTTGGCGAACACGATCTTGGGCCTCTCGATATCGAGCACCGCAATCTTCTTCTCGGCGCTGGCCGCCCCCGCCTCATCCTCGGCGACAAGCATGAGCGTGTAGTCGCCCGGCTGGTCGATCTTGAAGGTATACGAGAATGCGGCACTGTTGGCGTTGTAGGTCTTCCTGGTGAGGTCTTTCTTTTCCTTCTGGTTGTTGAGTACCAGCGTGACCTTCTTCACGTTGGTGTCCGGGTCGGTTATCGTGGCCGCCACCTGGATGTTTTCTTTCTTCAGAAGCAAAGAGGGCTGCACGGTCAAATCCGATATGACCGGCGGGTTCGATGGCGTCTTGAGACTTGTTGTTCCCGGCACCGTCAGATATCCCGGCGAGTTGGCCATGACAACGTGAATGCTGGCGGTATAGGTCGTGTTGGCGGAGAGGCTCCGCACGGTGTAGCTGGTGGTGTCGGCGTTGGGAATTTCGATCGGGGTCTGATCGCCCACCTTCAATACATGCTTGCCGAATTTGTTGAAGCTGGCCTCATTGTCAGGTGGGAACCTGTCCCATCTCAGAAGGGCGGAATTCTGAGCTATGTTCATGGCCTTGAGATTCCAGAGCGGCCCACCGAAGAGAACGAAATCGACGAACGAACCTTCAGTGACATTATCGAGCGCGTCTTTGGCCTTGACCTTTATCCGGTACGTTCCGGGATCAATGCCGTTGCCTTGGATGATTCTGTGATGGAACGATGCTCCGCTGGCCTGGTCGACCGCGCCGGTATTCCAGTCGGTTGTGTGGGCTCTTCCTTGCGGATCCTGGTAGGCCAGCGAAGCGGTTGCGGTCGGATCATTGAGCGAGAAGGTCGCGTTGATGTTGTGAGCGCCTATCTGCTTGAGGACGAAATTGGAGATGGCCGGTCCTTGGTTGTCTTCAACACATGTCAGGTCCAAGGGCTGCTGGGAGCCGCCGAGGATGGGCAAGCTGGTCGATACCGCCATGATCTTGGTTCCCGTCGGCGGCTGGAGCTCGAACGTCAGGTTGTGCTCGTTGGCGTTGTTGTCGTTGAAGTTGCAGGTGAACGTGGCGAGACCCCGGGTGTTCGTGGTGACACTACCTCGTTGTGTGCCGCCCTCTTTGATCAGAATGGTGGCGTTCCTGACGGCCGAGCCTCCCTGTGTCTTGGCGGTGATGTTGACTGTCGCGATCGCGCTAGGAAGGATGCAACCGTCCACAGAGAGAAGGTTCGCGTAGCTGATCCGGTTGATGAGACCGGTCACGCGGCGGGTCACATAGTCCTGTTTGCTGACATCGAGAAGGGCATTACCTGTGAACGGCAGGTCCCCGGGGAATGTGTAGTGGCCGTTGTTGTCGGTGGTTGTCTGGTATTGAGCGTAATTGACTATCTTGACCGTGGCGCCCTGGATCGGGTTGCCCTGCGTGTCGTAGACGTACCCGCCGGGAGAGGGACGGCAAACAAGGGGAAGCATAACAGTTGGCAGCTCGCCCTGGGTGGATGCCGAGACACCGAGCGGTTGCGATGTCGCGTCCTGATAAGCGGGGTGACCCTTGACAGAGAAAAGGTAGCTGGCGTTGGCCTTGTCGAGCGTGACCAGCGCAGAGACGCCGTGCGTGTCGGTTAGGGTGACGGTGCGGTAACTTGAGCTGCCCACCTTTGTCACGACGATGGGAATGTCGGGCACGCCGACGTTGTCGTACAAGGCCTTTGCCTTGACGGATGGCATGGGGATGAAATCTGTCGTGATGTTGCTGACGAATCCTACGCAGTCTTTCGGATCGATTTCATTGTCAGGGTCACCAAATGTCCATGAGGCAACGTTGTAGTAATACTTGACGCCGGGCTCCAGGTCGGTGATGCGGATCGAGTGGTTAGTGACGAACTCACGGTTGCCGCCCTGTGTGACCCAACCCTGGACGACGGTGCCATTCTTTTTCTTCACCGCCCCGATATGATTGACGGCGAGGTCTGGCGACGGCGAATACAGTACCTCCGTGGAGGCGGGTATGTTGGTGGTCCAGCTAAAATCGATAGTGTCCAGACCGGCTACGACGCTGGGCGCCGCGGTCATTGATAAGTCGTTGCACGTCATATCCGTATACTTTGTTGGGGCGTCCGTG
>CAYNQP010000247.1:0-6147 GCA_964399325.1 uncultured Pirellulales bacterium | reverse complement strand
CGGAGCAGAAGATCGGCAACCTCGGCAATCATATCGGGGTTGTCAATGTCCCCCAATTCGGTGATGATCGCCGGTCCCTGGACGCGGGCGTTGCGCAGGGCGTCGGCCAGCATTTGGTAGTATACTCGCGGCACTCTCCCCCGCTGAATGACGCTGAGCATGCGTTTGTTCGCAAGAGGGTAGAGGAACTCAATCGCCTCGATGTCGGCCCGCGCCGCCTCTCGGCCCAGATCCTGCGTGTCGGACCGGATTCCGTAGAGCAGGGCTGTAGCCAGGGGCGTTTCGGGCGTGATGCCCGCTTCGATGAGGTATTCGACGAAAATGGAGGAGGTCGAGCCATAGCCGCTGCGGATATCCGTGACCGGAACGGTTCGAGTCAAGCTCCGGATCGGATGATGATCGATGACGATGCCCGGCAAGAGTTCGTTCGGCAACGAGTTGTTGCCCGTGCCCGGCTGGGTATCGACCATGGCGACCAGATCGAACTTGCTGTAGTCGATCTCACTGCAGGCGCGGAGATTCAGGCCCAGGTATTTGACCAGGGCCCGGTTCTCGCCGCGTCCGACCGTCCCCCCGCATGCAATCGAGCACTGGAGGTTGGCCAGGCTGTTGGCCAGCTTGCGCAGAGCTACCGCGGCGGCGATGCAGTCCGGGTCGGGATTATCCTGCATAATGATGAGCAAGTAGGTTTTGCCCGCGAACAATTCCACCAGCTTCTTGAGTCTGGGGCCGGTTTTTCCAGCAGCTCTCATGCGACAAACCTGTTTCCTACCACGTCCACAACGTTAACGACCCTGCCATACAGATCGATACCCCGCTCCTATCGCAGGGGCCGCTATTCTACACCCCGGCGGCATCCGTGAACAGCCCGTGGTGCGGGCTATTTGCCTTTGCGGAATGGCCGCAACAGCTCCAACTGACGCCAGCCCTTCCGGAGAGGAAAAACCCCCTTCTCCACGAAATCGACTTCTTCGATGGAGTAGAAGGCGTGCGGATTGCATTGCTTGACCCGTTCCACGACGGTGCCCACCTCCCGCCGCGGCACAATGGTGAAGATGACCTGCACGGGGCCGCCGGCCCCCTGGCCGTCTATGCTGGTGACACCGTAACCTTCTTCTCGGAGGCGACTTACGAGAGAATCCGCCTCCTTCTGCGTGATGACTCGGATGAGGACAACGCCAAGGGAGAGCTTTTCGGCAATAAGGATGCCGAAGTAGTTGCCGGTGGCAAATCCGCCCGCATAGGCCAGGTAGCAGATCGGGTTGGTGAGATTCTGCATGATCTGGCCTATCGCGAGAATCCAGATCAGCACTTCGAAGAAGCCGACAATCGGCGCCAGATGCCTGAAACCTCTGGAGACAAAGACCAGACGAGCGGTCCCCAAACTGACGTCACAGATGCGGGCCAGGAAGATCAATGCGGGCAGAACGATCCACGCATAGATTTGCGATTCGGCAAGCACAGTGGCGGTCATCTCTATCATGGTCGCAGGCTGGCGGCAAGCCTTTCAGGGGAGGCGTTCACAGCCATTTCTTTCTACGGAAGTACACCAGCATGCCACCGGCCATAACAAGCATGACACCCCATACGGCCGCATAACCATAGCGCCATTTCAGTTCGGGCATGATCTCAAAGTTCATGCCATATATGCCGGCCACAAAAGTCAACGGGATGAACATGGTGGCGATGATCGTCAGGACCTTCATCACGGCGTTCATCCGATTGCTCAAGCTCGACAGATAGATGTCCAGCATGCCGGAGACCATATCCCGAAAGCTCTCGATCGCATCGATAATCTGGATGGTGTGGTCGTAGACGTCCCGGAGATAGACGCTCGTGGTTTCGGCCAACAGCGGCGACTCACTGCGCTGCAGGCCGCTGATGAGCTCGCGCAGAGGCCAGACAGATCGACGCAGCTCGATCATCTCTCGTTTGAGGGCGTGTATTTGGTGCAGCGTCTTCTCATCGGGATATGAGATCAGCTCTTCCTCCAGGGCCTCAATCTTCTCACCTGTCTTTTCCAGGATGCCAAAATAGCTGTCCACGATGGCGTCGATGAGACAGTAAGCCAGGTAGTCGGCCCCCGTTTTGCGGATGCGGCCCTTGGCGTTGCGGATTCGGTCTCTGATCTGGTCGAAGACGTCGCCCACGCGTTCCTGGAACGAGATGACGAAGTTGGGGCCGAGGATGAGGCTGACCTGCTCGGTGTCGATCGTTTGGGTCTCATCGCTGTAGGTGAGCATCTTCACCACGATGAAGACGTGCTTGTCATAATCCTCGAACTTGGGACGCTGCCGGGTGCTCAGGACGTCCTCAAGGATCAGGGGATGCAGGTCAAAGGCCTTGCCGATCTTCTCAACAACGGTGATGTCATGGAGGCCGTCAATGTTGATCCACGTGACGGTGGGCGTAGCCTTGAAGGGAAAGCACTCTTCGATGGCCGTGACTTGCTTCTCCTCGACCGCCTGCTCATCGTAGTCGATAACCGTGGTCCTGACCGACTCAACCTTCTTCTCGCCGATATGGACCAGCGTCCCCGGGGGCAACCCGGCCTTCTTCGAACGTTTCTGGACTAATATGCGTTTGGGTTTCTTCCGGGTCGCCACGGCGGGGTCCCCTTTTCGAGCGTGACCTCTGGGGCTCACGCCTTGGCCTCTTTCTTCTTTCTGAGGAAGTGGGCAGTGACCAATGCGCCGGTCAGGAGCCCCAGCAGAAACGTCAGGATCAGCAACAAGGCTCGCGACATCTTCACCGTCGAGAGAAGGATTCGCGTCTCAACCGTTTCCGTGTTTTGCAGGAAGATGATAACGGCCAGGATCGCTACAACGACCAGGACAACCAGTTTGATCTTGTCTTTCTTTTCGATCTTCATTAGCGATCTTCCTTTTCGGCGGCAGAATGCGGGGTTCGTGACCGCCCGGTCTTCGCACGCTTGTCCGGACGGCTCTCGGGTTTGTCCATCTCCGCGCGGAATCGAGGCAGAGCCTGGGGATGGTTCTTCTGGACGAACTCGATCAGCTTCTCTCTGACATGACAGCGGAGATTCCAGGCCAGCGAGGCATCCGTGGCGCTCATCAGGGCGCGAAGCTCGACGGCACGCTCGGACGTGTTGGTGACCTGAAGCCCGCAAACCTTGCGGTCCCACTCCTCGGAGCCTTCGAGAATCCGCTGCAACTCGGCTCGGATGGCGTCGACCGGCACGGTGTGGTCCACGTAGAGGAACACCGTTCCCAGAATGTCGGCTGACATGCGGGTCCAGTTCTGGAAGGGCTTCTCGATGAAATAGGTAATCGGAATAACGAGCCGGCGAAGGTCCCAAATCCTCACGACAACGTAAGTCAAGGTGATCTCCTCGATGCGGCCCCACTCGCCCTCGACAATGACCACGTCATCCATGCGGATGGGCTGCGTGAAGGCAATCTGCAAACCGGCGATGAAGGTCCCGATGGTCTTCTGGGCCGCCAAACCGACCACGATACCCACAATGCCCGCCGACGCCAGAATGGCGGTGCCGAGCTGCCTGATCCGGGGAAACGTCATCAGAATGGAGGCCAGAGCAATGATAATGATAACGATGATGATGATCCGGCGCAGAACGTTCAATTGCGTATGGATCTTTCGCGCCCGCAGGTTGTCTTTGACATCGACCTTGAAGCGAAGGAAGACGGCATCGGTGAGGACAAAAGTAGCCTTGATAAGCAGCCATGCGACCAAGCCGACGAGGACCAGGCCGAAGATGTGTTTGATGAAAGCGCTGATCCCTATGGGGATATCGAGAATGTCAACGCACATTCGAACCGCGACCGCAACCATCAGCCATCGGACGGGCCGCTGGAAATGCTTGATCAGCAATTCGTCGATGGGAGAAGCACTGCGCCGAGCGAAGCGACCGCCGACCTTGACAAGAATGTAGTGGCATACGAGCGCGGCAACCACGGCGACGGCCGCGACACCCAGAAACAGCCCCCAAGTCTGCCAGCCGGCATTTTGCAGCACCTTGTAGAACGGTTCCATATTGCCCGTGCCCAGGTTCGGATCCTGTGCAATCCCTAGCATGTCACTGCCCTCCATGACAAGGTTATCCTCCTGTACGAAGGCTCGAATCCCGTCGTGCCGCGACTGGACCCTTCGCCGGCACGCATCCATTCTTATGCTAAGGATACATCCCGAACATGCAAGAGGAATGTTGGATGTATTGGCCGGCGAAGCCAGGGAGCGTCCGAGAAGCCGGAATCCTCCTGGAATTCGCGTCCTATCCGGCTTAGAATGGCGCCGACTGAATTCAAGACATTGCCATGCTGCGTAGGATCGAAAGAGATGTTCTCTCCGCATTCATTGCTTCTGACAATAGGGGTTGTCGCCGTCGCGGCCGGCCATGTCGGCGGCCAACCACAGAGCCCGCCGCCCCCCACAATCATAGGGCAAGAGCAAGTGAGGGCAATCCGGACCTCCCTGGCCGGCGAATGGACGTGCGAGGTCGGCCAAGCCAAGGAAACGCTCACATTCGGGGCCGATGGGACCTTCGAGATCGGCAAGAAGAGAGGAGAATATGCGATTCAAGGAAACACCCTGACACTGAGCAGCGACGCCAACGAGGTCAGCTACGAGTTCAAGCTCGAAGGCAAGAAGCTGACCCTGTCCGGTGGCGATGTGCTGGGGCCTCTGGAATTCACCAAGGTGCTGAGGTTCGGCGAATCGACCGGCCGACTCTGGGATTGGTCGGTCCCCGCCCTGAAAACGAAGCTGCGTCGCATCGTCGTCATTTGCCTCGTCGTCGCTATTTGCCTGACAACGGTCAGATTGCTGCGGGTGCTGATGCAATCGGTCATCTACACGGAATGGGGGCCTTTGAAATTCGTGTACCGCCTGCACAAAAAGCGGACCATGACCCTCTATTCACTGATCCTGAACATTTCCAAGTACGTCATCTACCTGCTCGCCATCGGGTTCATTCTGACCGAGTTGGGCGTCAACTACAGAATGTACTTCGCGTCGCTATCGGTGGTGGGCCTGGCTATCGGCTTCGGCTCCCAGGGCCTGGTGCAGGACATGGTGACCGGGTTCTTCATCGTCTTCGAGGAGCAGTTCAACGTGGGGGACATGGTGGAGATCCCGCCACACACCGGAATCGTGGAAGAGTTGGGCCTGCGCATGACCCGGCTGAGGAACTACCTGGGTCAGAGTGTCGTGATCCCCAATCGCAACATCGCCGTGGTCGGCAACTATCTGCGCGGCGCCCAGCAGGTCTACCTTGATGTGGCGGTGGCCGCCACGACGGACACCAAGAAGGCGAAAAGCTCGCTGAGACGAATCACCGAGCAGGTCGCGGGACAGTTCCAAGACATTATCCTCTCAGAACCGAAGAGCCTCGACGACGTCGCCTTGTCGGCGGATGAGTGTTTCCTTCGCCTGCACGTGGCGATCTGGCCTCAACAACAATGGGTCATCGACCAGGAGCTGGTGCCGCGGATGCGAACCATGATGAAATCGGAAGGCTTCGATGTTCCCAACGACAAGATCGTGGTCTTCTATCATCCGAGAGAAACACGTTCCCTATCGCGAAAGAAACGCCGGGATCGCGTGCGCGGATAGAATCCGCTCAGTAGCCTTCGTTCGGATCAGAGATCGGCACTTCGTCTTCGCCACCGTCAAGCGGTTGCTCGGCGTCCATCGGCATCTCGGTCACGCCTTTTTGCAGCACATCAATGATCGCCTGCTGTTCCTTGATCGTGGCCGCCTGCTGCTCGACGACACCCTTCAACTCGGCGACTTGCTGCTGCAACGAGGCCGCGGAACTGGCTTGGCCGCTGGCGCGCGTGCTCAGATCGGAGACCATCTGCTGCGCCTTCTGGGCCACCCCGGAGACCTTGTCTCTCTCCTGGATTAGCTGATTGACCTTCCTCTGAAGCTCGTCGCGGCTCTGGCGGCGAACGGCCTGAGCCTGCGGGCGCTCTTGAGCATTGGCCAGGAGTTGATCATCCCCGTCCCGACGGGCGGGGATGTCGGGGCAGAGATCACCGCGACGACCGCCGGCGCGCTAGCATTCGCGGGTACCTCCACGCCCACCGGCACGCCGGTGCCCTCCGAGACGCCGGCGCCGACGGACACACCGACGGCGACACCGTCGGCTACCGCTACCCCGACGCC
>CAYNQP010000246.1:0-6147 GCA_964399325.1 uncultured Pirellulales bacterium | reverse complement strand
AGCCCTGGAAGACTACCAGGTTGATAGGCCGGGTGTGTAAGTGGCGAAATCCATTCAGCTAACCGGTACTAACGCTCGATTACTTGACCATATCAATCCTTGGTTGCACGGATTGATCGAGTTTCCGTAAGTCGCTCAGATAAATATCCGCATTGAACTTTTTAGAAAAGTGAAGAAGAAGTGGCAAGTGTGAAGTTTGAAGATGGCAAACTCGGCCCGGTATAAGCCATGCCGATCAATGCCGCTAACTAAAAACTGAACACTCAAAACTCAAAACTATCAGGCCTTGGGCCTGATGTACGACTTTCCTGGTGAGTATACGCGCGGGGAAACGCCTGATCCCATGCCGAACTCAGAAGCTAAGCCCGCTGCGGCCGATGGTAGTCCTTCGGGGTGAGAGTAGGTCATCGCCAGGAATTATGAGGCCGGTTCGCTAACTGCGAGCCGGCCTTTCCTTTTGCGCCCACGGCATCGCGGAAAACCCTTGAAGTTTCGGTGCCGGATGCCTATGATTGAGAAAACAGGCGGGGCAAGAACGTAGGGTGGGTTCTCAACCCACGCGTAGGGGTAAGGCCCGGTGCTTGCCCTGAAGGACCATGGTTATGCGTGATTTCCAATTCATTGTCGACGACAAGGGCGAAAAGACGGCTGTCATCATCGACTTGAAGAAATGCGCCGCCCTCTGGGAGGACTTCTACGATAGTCTGACTGCGCAGCGGCGGGCCAAAGAGCCGCGCGAATCGTTGGAGTCGGTCAGAAGACGCCTGCAGCGCACGGGCAAGCTCAATGGCTGAGTATGCCGTAACGTTCGCACGCTCGGCGCGCCGGGAGCTTGAAGCTCTGGAGCCGGCCGTGGTCAACAGGATCTTCCCGCGGATTGAAGCCCTGTCTCACGACCCGAGACCCCAGCAGTGCCTCAAGCTGCGCGGCCGGCGGGGCCTCTGGCGCATGCGAGTCGGCGACTACCGCATTGTCTACGCGGTGGATGATCAAGGAAGGACCGTGGACATCATCGCCGTACGCCATCGAAGAGACGCGTATCGATAGTTGTAGGGTGCGTCCTCGACCGGCGGTCGCGCCGCTGTTTGTAGTGTGCCCGTAAGAGCCTGCCCCATTCGACTTCGCTCAGGGTAGACTCTGAACTTGCCGAAGGGGCATAAGGACAATAGCGTCTCACGACGCCACTACGAACGCGCCTCGCCACCGCAACCGGCAATGTGGCACCCTCGCGCCCGGGGGTGATTCCTCTGACTTCCCAGCCGAGGGCGGCTGGGCGACAAGGTATTTGGCAACCCGAACGACAAGCGCTCGCCAGGAAAGCCCCCCGCTCGCCCTGTCCACCACGGTGTACTCCTGTCGCGGCGTCAATTCCTCGGTACCTGGGCAGCAAGGAAGACGTGGTAGATTACGAACCGCCCGTCAGGTCCATATCGGTGGCACGACTCTCTCACGTGCCGTGGCGAGAGGTTTGAAGCCGGTAGTCCATCCTCCGATGCCATGTAGAGACGACCCTTCATCTTCTCGATAGACTTTGCGACGTTTTGAATTGCGGTGTCTACTTCTCCATCCATTACATAGGCGAGCATTCCGCCTTTGTTCAGACCTTCGGCATATTGGCCGGTGAAGTAGCGGAGCATGCCTTGGGTAACGTACTTGTTGGCCAGAGTCTGAAGGCGCTTGCCAGAACGCACCCGAAGGCGCTTGCACTCCAGAGAAAAGTACACGCTTTCGTCGAAACCATGCGAAAATCTGAGGTCTATCCTGCCCGTGAGCCTGCCGACCGCATCGAGAACATAGGTCTCGTAGTCAATCCGAAACCATTGGACTGACCGGTCCCGACTGTTCCGGAGATGTGCGCACAGCTTCTGCGTTATGGGCACCTCCAGCCGCTTTGCCGGCATCGTGAAAGTGCGCCACGAGTCACAAACGAACCGTATGACCTGTTCGACTTGGTCTTGGGGGAACTGATCCGCCCATGGGTCGATGTTGCCGATAACCGCCATCAACGACTTCCTCTCCAGTTGACAATGGCGCCGGCAATCTCGTCCGCGTCGTTCAAGGCCGCAGTCCGAGACCAGAAACGCATCTGCATTGGCTTGAGAATGTAGAGACTATTGCCATCAAAGACTTTCAGATTCTGAGAAAAGACGAACTGCCCTTGGCGCTCTTCCAGAAGCGATTCGAGTCTCCCCAGTGTCATCGCAAGTTTGTGTTCTGATCGAGACACCGACATGTCAAGGGGAGGCTTTCTGACGAGACGCAGATGGACAATAGAATAGGGGACGCCAAGGATTATATCAGGTTTAACCTTAAAGCCAGTAGATTGTCCGAAATCGTTGAGCATGTCACAAAGGGTCTTGGCATAAACGACGGAGTCCTTTTCACGAACCTCCGCGAGTGTAGGAATGTATGGCGTGGTTTCCCGAGGCGTCGAACTCTCCTTCACCAGATGAAGCGTGTCTTCGATCAACATTGCTTCATAGCTGTCGATGTCAAAGTACTCTCGGACCAATGGATCGAGTGCCTCCCGACGGATCCTGGCAGCTTCTGTTCGCCTATCCATCCACTCGTTTGACTCGAGCCGATTCTCGAAGTCCTTAATGAAGCCGGAAGCCTGTTGGACGATCTTCCTCGCCGCATCCGGTGATGCGCTGTCTTCGGGAGGAAAGAACGGAAGACAGAGGAGTTCGTGGAAGTGTACCTTGTCTCGTTCCGTTCCCCAGTTGGCCGCCGTGTGGAATAGATAGTACTGAACCACATCTGACCTAACCACCGCAGTCAAGAACCGAAGCAGGTCCGCGTCTTCCTTCTTGCCTGTGATTGCCTGCAGCGCGTGCTGGAAGACAAGCTGCTGGCTGCAAAAGGCTACCTTCATGTCACGAGAGCCCTGGCTTATAAGCACTTTGGGGCCATCAAACAGTCTTGGGTCTCGCGGAAAAAGGAGTAAATGGAACCTGTCTCCAATCGGCTCGCAATCCTCTGAGGTGATGACAAGGTCATGCACGTCCTTCGCTTTCAGGTAGGGCATGGTCGGGGGCCACCAGGGTTTGTCCGGGCGCTTCTTTTCTTGAATCTTAGCGATGTCGGAAGTTGACTTCGGGTTGAAGGGCTGAAAGCCTTGCCCTTTGATGAATAGCTTTGGCTTCCTGGCTGTGCCAACATAAACCTTCAGTTTTGGCAGGTCATTCAATCGTGACAACAGTCGTTGGTCTCGCCACGTTCCCCAAGAGCGAGCCTTCCAGATGGCCGGCGCAACACCATGTTTCGCTGCCTCAAGAATGTTGGTGCTGCGGATCGATGTGGTGTCCTCTTCACGGACGTACACAGGACCACCTTGCTGACTGCGCCTGTCCACCTTGGGGATTTCGTACGCAATCTTCATCTCAGCGTGAGGTGACGTGGACCGAAAGCGAATTCCCACACACGGATGAATCGCTCCAGGAAACAGAACAAAGCGCAGGTCAGAGAGATTAACGATACGCTCGACCGTTACAGATCGAAACCATGCAGCCTGAAACCTATTCGTATGGCTGTTCAGCAAAACAGTTGCAGGAAGTAGAAAGCATGCGACTCCCGAATCATCGAGGTACTCGCGAGCTTTCCACATGAAACCGTGAGCGATCTGCTTGTCTGGTCCGTAGATCTCAGGATCTGCCTTGAGCCATTCCAGGAAATGCTCGTCCGACTGGTTGCCTCGACTCACCCAAGGCGGATTGCCGACCACCACATCGAAATCGCTCTCCGCAAAAGATGACTCAGGGTCAAAGAAATTCTCTGTGTGTATCGTGTCCAAACTGTCTGATGTCCCATCGGCCCGAAGACGAGGGAGCTTCTCCCCATACCTGTGAAGATATTCGACATCCATCGGGGACAATTCTTCGAGCAGTGCCAAATAGAGACTGAAGCAAGTAATGTGACAGGCTGTTGAATTCACATCGATCCCATACAGGAGGCCGAAAAGTTTCGTGAGTCGGCGCGCCCAGTCAATACTGGGGCCTCCTTGCAGATGATTTCGTGCATACCGTAAACTCTTGGCCATTCGTGCGAAGAGGGTGACAAGAAAGACACCGCTTCCGCAGGCCGGATCCAAGACCTTGAGTTCGTGCAGGGGTTTCTTGACACCCTCAAGGGCCATATCGACTGTCAACTCTGCGAGGTGCGGAGGAGTGTAGTATGCGCCTTTGCTGCGACGCGAACCAATCTCGTCAGATAGTTCCTCCATTTCGCCTTGGGCTCCGAGGAAACTCTGATACACAGCACTGATGGTTTCGATGGGGATCACGCGAAAATCGTAGGCCCAAAAACCAAGCATGGGTTGTCCGGTTCCGAAATCATACCCGTGGAGAAAGAAGTCTATCACCGCGATTGAACTGTCGCTGATCCGCTTCTTTTCAGAGGTCATGCTCTGGGAGAACAAGCTGCCGTTGAAGTGCTCTCGAACGTAAGAGAAGATGCTATAGAGAGCGTGTCGTTTCTGTATGGGCGTGGTCAGGTCATTGAAGAGATGACATAATGAGTAGCCATCGCTTTTCTCCGACGCCGGTTCGAGTTTGCTCAGCGCTGGTTCAGCAAAATGCTTGCCCTTTACCATTCCGCGCTCAATTAAGTAGCACACGAATAGTAGCCGCGTCAGGAATTGGTGAGCGAATTGGAGGTTTTCGGGCGTAGTGCCTCCGGTTTGAGTCTCGGCCAGCCGGTGGGCGGCCGCATTGAGGTTCGTCACCAGGTAATGGTCAACTGCTCCTGAGCGATTGAATGCTTGGGGCTTCACCTCGTAGATGGTGCCAGCCTCGATTGCAGTATATAACTGATCGAGCTCGATTGCATCCGCCACATCTTGAAGAAGCGGCTCTATCCGTTCTCCGCTGTCGTGTTCGCGCGGTTTCGTATAGGCGGTGTATACTCGAATCTCTTTACGGGATCTGATGATGAGAAGCGGGACGACCGACTGATTCCACAGGAACTGATGCCAGATGCGAACCTTCTCTTCCGCGATGGTTTCTGTGTCAATCGTCTTGATGTATGCGGCGGGGGATTTGTCGACATAGAATACCGCACTTGGTTTGAAGGTACGTTTGTAGTCCCCTCTCAGGGTGCGATACACTGCATAGGCATAGTGGAGAGACTCCGCATCCTGCCAGAACTGATCTGGACTACGATACACCCTTCGACGCCAGGGAGTAGTCCCTGAAGCCTGAGATATGAGTTCATTCATGGCTGAGTGCATAGGTCAACACATTCTATGGTTCCCTTACGGCGCCGCAAGAAAGACATTGGGGTAGTCAATGGTGTCGCGCAACATTTCCTCGCCATCTTCAATCTCAACCCGGTTTGCACGCCACCTCTTCTTCCTGGTGGGGCGTGCGCGGCCAGCCAAACCGCGATTGATTATGGCTGCGTGAGGAGAGGATGTCAAGGCCCGTTGCCGGGCTCCGCGGCGGGGGGCTCACCTGCGGTCGATCTCGTCGGGGAAATTGAGGTAGGCGAATTCGCCGGCTAGTTCATAGGCTTTGCGGTCGCGGGCCTTGGCGGCCTCGACCTCGTCGTCGAACGTGCCCACATGGAATCGGCGGCCTTGGTGCCGGGCGGCGGCTCCACGCGGCCCAACCCCGAGTCGCGGGCGGAAGTTGTGGCAGGGGCCGTCGTACGGGATCTCACGCAATTGGCCCGGCGTGTCGGGAGGGTTCACGTACAGCCACCGAACACCCCGACAGCAGCGTCCGCCCCTTTGATTCCGAACGCCTTCAATTCCCTAAAACCGGTATGTCATGGTAAGGGATGCCGAAGGAGACACGGTCATGCTCGATGAGCGTTGGATACCGGAAAAGGCGTAATCTCTGTGGTTGAGGGATTTGTCGAACAGCCCCAGCACGTCATAGGCATGGGCGGCGAGTTTTAGATGTTTGCTGAAGGTGTATTGCAGACCCAGATTCAGGAAACAGGCCGGATCGCCCACCCTTTGGTCTGAAGCGCCTTCGATATAGTCCCAACTCTGAAAGTCTTTCGTGTAATCCAGATAGTTCTTGCGTCCCGGACTGCCCCAGTAGACGACAACCGAGCCGTTGATGTTGAGTCGTTCCGTGACGTCATGACTGGCGTTGAATTTGGTGATATGGTCGTGCCAGGCCGCCAGGTCGTTTCCGTATC
>CAYNQP010000245.1:0-6162 GCA_964399325.1 uncultured Pirellulales bacterium | reverse complement strand
GAAGTTCAAGTTTACGGATGTGCCGGAGAAGATGCCCCAGGACTTTTTCAGGGTGGGATTTGATGATCAGGCCTGGGCTGATATTGCGGTGCCGTCCAACTGGGAGATGCAGGGATTTGGTGACGCGATGTTTAGAAACGTGTCTCTGACGTTTCAGGCCAATCCGCCCAAGGTGCCACGGGACTATAATCCAACGGGGGCATATCGTCGCCGGTTTACTCTGCCTTCGGATTGGCTGGGACAGGAGATTCTTCTGCGTCTGGAGAAGACCGCGTCGGCGTCGTTCGTCTGGATCAATGGGCAGGAGGTGGGTTACAACGAGGGGGCGCAGGAGCCAGCCGAGTATGATATCACGTCGTATGTCAAGCCGGGCGAGAATGTGATTGCTGTGCATGTGGTGAAGTTCTCCGACGGCTATTACCTGGAGGGGCAGGACTACTGGCGGTTGGCGGGGATTTTTGATGACGTCTGGATTTACGCGGCCCCGAAGGTTCGTTTGTTTGATTGGGCGGTGATCACCGATCTGAACGAGACGTTTACCGATGCTGAGTTGAAGGTACAGGTGGCGGTGAAAAATGCGACGCCGCAGTCGCAACCGGGCACTACTGTCAAGGCAGTGCTGGTTGATTCGCGCGGCCAGGCGGTAGCCCAGTTTGTGTCCAGAGCGTTTGACGTGGCCGCCAATGGCAGAGCCTCTGTGTCGTTGTCTACACCTGTCACCAATCCGGCCAAGTGGACGGCTGAGACGCCGACGTTGTACCGGTTGAAGCTGACGCTGCAAGGTCGTGACAATGCGATGCAGGACGAGGCGTCTGTGGCCATCGGTTTCAAAGAGACGCAAATAAAGGGCGAGGTGTTCTATCTCAATGGCGTGGCGATCAAGGTCAATGCGATGAATTCCCATATGCAGCACCCGGACCTGGGACATGCCATGGATGAGGCCACGATCCGACGGGATTTTGAGGTGCTCAAGCAGTTCAACTTCAACGCGGTGCGCACGTCGCATTATCCGCCCGTGAATCGCTATCTGGAACTGGCCAATGAATACGGCCTGTATATCATTGATGAGGCGGGCACCGAGGCCCACGCCACTGAGTATTTGTCTGAGAAGGCCGAGTTTCGCGAGATGTACAAAGAGCGGGCTCGAAAGATGGTGCTGCGCGATCGTAATCATCCCTGCGTGCTCTTCTGGAGTGCGGGTAATGAGAGTGGTAATGGTGTGAATATCGGCGAGGTGATTGCCGAGGGCAAACGCCTGGACCCGACGCGCTTTTGGATGTACGGCGGCAATTCCTTTTCGCATTCAGCCGAAGATATCATTGGCCCTCGCTATCCATCGCCTGAGGATTTGGAGCGGCAGATTGGCAAGCGCCAGCGAAATGAAGAGGTGGTTCGGCCTTCCTTCATGGATGAATACCTGTCCGTGGCTGGAAACGGTGGCGGCGGTATGGATGAGTACTGGGATGTGATCTATCGCTATCCACGCATAATGGGCGGGGCACTTTGGGATTACATCAGTCCGGGATTGACCAAGCGAATTCGTCAGGTCAAAGACGCATCGCCTCACAACGTCCCAGCCCACTTGATGGGCAATGCCAAACGGGTTAACACGGATCGAGGCATGGCCCTGGACCTCAACGGTCACGACCAGTGGGTGGAGGTCTATCGAGACGATGCGTTGGAAATTGATGGCGATCAGTTGACCCTGTCACTCGATGTGTATCCCCGCGCGCTGGTGAGTCAGGCCGGTGCTTTTTTGACCAAAGGCAGCAATCAGTTTGGCCTTGTGCAGAGGGGCAAAGAGGCCGTGACTTTCTACCTCTTTACAGACCGGAAGCATACCGTCGAGGCTCCATTGCCTGCTGATTGGGAAAGACAGTGGCACCATCTGGCAGGCGTATATGATGGGCAGGCCATGAGTCTCTATGTAGACGGTCGCGAGGCGGCAACGGCTCCTGTGACTAGCAAGATTGAGAACTTCCCCTTCCCCATCAATGTTGGGCGTAACACCGAGAGGCACGGGCAAGATACGAAGGTGGCGATCTGCGATGCCAGGATTGACAATGTGGGCGTTTTCGCAGAGGCTATGGAGGTGGCGAACCTCAGACAGGCAAACGCAGAGACCAAGCAGCGAGCGGCCCTGTGGCTTGACTTCGAGGAAGAAACGGATTCCGGTACCTATTTCAGCTACGGCCTGGGGGCACGCACCTACGGAAGCCTGTGGCCTGATAGACGGGTGCAGCCGGAAATGTGGCAGATGAAGAAGACCGTTCAACCGATAGAAGTGACACTGGTAAATGCCGAGACCGGTGAGGTTGAACTGTGGAACCGCAATGCGTTCATCAATAGCAGTCACTATGTGACGCAGTGGCAACTCCAAGCCGATGGTGAGATCTTACAGCAAGGCGAACTCAAAACATCGGCTGCGCCACTAACCAAGCAGACCCTGACCCTTCCCTATAAGAAGCCGGCTCTCAAACCGGGCACGCGGTATTGCGTTCGCGTCAGTTCCAGGCTTCGCAGCGACGAGGTCTGGGCCAAGGCGGGCCATGAAGTGTCCTGGAACCAATTGCCCCTGTCCTGGTCACTGCCACTGGAAGAGGCCGCGACCTCCAAGCGCGCTGGTATCCGTTCTCGCACTGAGGATGAGTTGATCGTTGCAGGCGAGGGTTTTCAGTATACATTCAATCGGCCCCAGGCCCTGTTGACCTCGATGCAGGTAGCTGGCAAGGAACTGCTGGAGACCGGGCTGAAGATGAATGTGTGGCGTGCGCCCTTGGCCAATGAGCAGGATTCCTGGAATTCATATCGGGCACGTTCCCGCACTCGCAAACCTGGCTACGGCAGACAGATTGCGGCGAATTTCTATATGGCAGGTATTGATCGTATGACGCACGTGCCTGTCCGTCTGGAGGCAACCGAAGACAAGGGCACTGTGGTGGTGGCTATTCAGGATGCGTATCTGACCTATGGCCACGAGGGCGAGGAACTCCAGGACGGTGTGCCGGCCAATGGCTTTACCAACGAATACCAGTACGCCATTTCGGGTGACGGCAAAATCGCACTCAAGCACACCTTCAAGCCCTATGGGGCCATGCCCCTTTGGCTACCGCGTGTGGGCATGACGCTGGTGCTTGACAAGAGCCTGGACCAGGTGCAGTGGCATGGACGCGGACCCCAGGAAAACTACCCGGACAGAAAAACCGGGTACGCGATCGGCCTGTACAAGACGGCTGTGGCGGATATGTACGAGCCTTACCTGTGGCCGCAGGATTATGGGTTGCGTACGGACAATCACTATGTTCGCCTGACAAACGCACAAGGGCTGGGCCTGGAATTCTCCGGTGACGATTTGTTCAACTTTAACGCCTATCTCTACAGCACAGACAATCTAACCAAGGCCATGTACACCTATCAATTACAGCCATCTAATGGCATTACCCTGAATCTCGATTACGAGACCTCGGGCGTAGGCTGTACAGCCCTTTCGATATTCCCGGCTTATCGCGTCCCCGTCCAGGCCTATACGCGGACCCTGACCATCAAACCGATCAGCAGGCCTTAAGAGAGCCAACGGAGGAAGTTAGGCGCATTAACATGCGAAGTGCAACACGGATATAGAAGAGACATCACGAGCCGAATCCGGTAGCTTGGAGTCATTCAACGACTTCAGACTACGGAGAACTCGTGATGTCGTATCATCATCTTATCGGAGACGAACGAAACGTCATCGACCGAATGCAGTTTCCCGGCTGCAACCGGGCCCAGATCGCCCGCTGCCTGGGCCGCCATTTTCTCGGTTGCAGGTTTCGATAGAATGGCTATATTGCTGGGGTTTTGGGATTGGGTAGACGGCGCATGATGTGTTCTGCAAATCAGAACGAAATATATCTGTCGGTGGTGGCACCGGCGCACAATGAGGCTGAGAACCTCGGCGGGCTTGTCGACGAGGTGACGGCTGTCGCGTCCGGCTTGAAGCAGCCCTGGGAAGTCATCATCGTCAACGATGGCAGTACCGACGAGACCGAGTCGGTGCTGCGCGAACGGGTCAAGACGTGCCCGCAACTGCGTGTCCTGTCCATGAAACAGCGCTCAGGGCAGACCGCAGCGGTAGAGGCCGGGTTGCGCGTGGCCCGAGGCCGGTTCGTGGCCATGACGGACGCGGATCTGCAGAACGATCCGGCCGACCTGCCGGCGATGCTGGAACTCCTGGCGCGCGACGAGTGCGATATGGTCAACGGCTGGCGGCGCGATCGCCAGGACCCGTGGATCCGACTCGTCTCCACGCGCATCGCCAACGCGGTGAGAAACAAGCTGACGCACGAAACGATCCGGGACTCGGCGTGCGGCCTGAAGGTGTTCAAGCGCGAGTGCCTGCCGCCGCTGAAGTTCTTCAACGGGATGCACCGATTTCTGCCGACGCTGGTCAAGATGGAAGGATTTCGGGTCGTGGAGATACCTGTCCACCACCGGCCCCGCTCGGCGGGCAAAGCCAAATACGGCGTCCTGAACCGGGTCTTCAAGGCCCTGCGGGACGCCTTCGCGGTGCGATGGATGCAGAGCCGCACCGTGCGATACGAATTCACAGAATGGGAGCGGTGACATGTGGCAGGATTTTTGCAGCAAGCTCGATTTCTGGATGGTTGTCGGATTGGTCGCGCAGATAGCGTTTGCCAGCCGATTCATCGTTCAGTGGATCGCCTCTGAACGGCGCGGTGAAAGCGTCATTCCGGTTTCCTTCTGGTATTTGAGCTTGATTGGCACCTCGGGCCTTCTGCTGTACGCGATTGTGCGCGCCGATCCGGTCTTCATCCTGGGCCAATCCATGGGCAGCATCATCTACACGCGAAACCTGATGCTCATCTACCGCCGTCGTGCAGCCGAGCAGGCCGCAACACCGCAAACCCCATAGAAGCACGATCCGGCTGAGGATCACACCCCACACCACCGGCCGGCTTGGACAACTCCAGCAACCGAAAGTCTCTGTCCTCTCTGTAGCGGAAGGTAGAGAGAGTCTTGGCTTCGGGAGGGATGATCCGGCCCTCTTTCACCAACTCCTCGTAGTCGCCTTCTCGGACCAGGAGATAGTGGACACGACCATCGATCTGGTTCGGCTCGACCACGTACTCCAGAGGCAAGCGGACATAGAATAGAAACGCCTGATAGCCCGGCTTGAACACATAGAGCGTTTCGTGATCGGGCACGAGGGCATCGACCTGCGCGGCGACAGGCCGGCGTATCTCGGCGCGACGGATCACGGGTATTATGAAGAGGAAGTACTGCAACATCAGCGAGACAGCGAGCAATGCCGAGAGAATCGACAGGCGAATCGGCGTGTGAAATACGTCACGCTCGCGGAACACGATGATCGCGAGGCAGATCGCCGTGACGGCAACCGCCAGGGCCCAGATTCCCCGGTTCACAAGGACCAGCCCGACGAAGGGCGAGACGCCGCACACTGCGAAACCGACCAGGAGGGGATTTCGCCAGGACCGTCCCTTGTCGGGCAGGTCCGGACAGGCTGACACGAGCCATCCAAGCAACACACTGGCCAGACCGAAGACCGGCATGGCGTAGCGAGCGCCGTTGCCGGGTATGAGAGTGACCGCCGCGAAGCCTATGGCCAGTCCCAGCCGACCGCCCTTGAAGACGGACAACTGGTCTGCGGGCAGGCAGCCGACAGACCGGCGATGCCACATGAACGGGACCAGAAGCACCCAGGGCAGGAAATTCCCAAGCGATCCCAACACGTGCCCGGCCCAGTCGAGCCAGTCGACGTCCCGCAGCCCGATTCGCCCCGCCATTTCTCCCGAGGCGCGCGCCGCGATGGCGCCACCGCTCTGCCGCCAGGCGAGATAGGCCCATATCAACGGAATGCCGAGGCTCAGGACCACCGCCGCGATGTGTTGAACCGACAGCAAGGCCCGCAGCCGTTTCGAATAGGCCAGGACCGACAGCACGGTGACATAGTGGAAAAGGAGGATGAGCGGTCCCTTGGTAAGTATCCCGCAAGCGATGAAGAAAGCGGGCGCCAGCCAAAGCGCCCATTTCGAACTGCCGCGCATCCAGGCATCCAGCCAGCAGAGAATGGCCAGGGACGTCAGAGAGATGTAGACGGCTTCGATCTCGATCAAGCGCCCCTTCTCGACCATGCCCACGTTC
>CAYNQP010000244.1:0-6172 GCA_964399325.1 uncultured Pirellulales bacterium | reverse complement strand
GTTACTTCAATGAAAAACGGCTGCACGGGGCCCTGGGCTATGTCCCGCCGGCCGAATTCAAGCAACGCTGGCTGACGGAGCGTGCGTCCATAGCGTAGTCCGGTCCCAGCCGAATGAGCAGTCCCAGGATCGGTCAGGATGTGACGCCGGACTGTGAATGGGGCTCTCGCTCGCGAACGCTCCGAAATCGAGGCAAACAACGCTGACGCTCGCGGCGTACTTCGACCAAGACGCAGAACCTTTCGCAGTCAGAAAGTAACTGCAATTGCCGATGGGCCCGAAACGTCTGTAACCGTTAGCACGGCAGAAACTTGCTGCACTCCGTGGTCTGCTGCGGATGGATGGATACCCGGAATATCGATTACACAGGTAGTTTGGGCAACACGAGGTCTTGCTGTGTCAGTCAGATGGTGTAGCCTTTGTGGCGGTTTTTTATGTGGCAAAATCGTGTAACGTGAGCGGACTATCGAGCACTGTCATGGAGGCAGGTGGTCTATCCACACGCAACTGTGGGGCGATGCGATGATTGAGCCGGAATGGCTCGGGTCACGCGATCAAGAATCGACATGATCAGCGATTTTAGAAGGAACAGGATGACTTTCACGGTCGGAACCACATCTCGCCACGGTCACCGGGCTCTGCTGGCGGCCTGCATCATACTCACAGTCGGATCCGCCCGGGCCTCAGACCTCGATACATGCCGGGATCAGTTCAAGACCGGCCAATACACCCAATGCCTGGAATCCAGCCGGGAGGCGATTGAGGCCGATGCGTACGAACCGCAGTGGCGAATTCTCACGATCAAGTCACTGCTGGCGCTGGGCCGGTATAACGAGGCGGCCGTGGAAATGGCCGCCGCGACCCGGTACTATCCGCTGAGCATCTCATTCTTGAAACTCGCCAACACTGTCTACACACACAGCGGCCAGACAGAACGGGCCAGGGACCTGCTCACGACCATCTATCGTATCGCGTCCGCTCGACGGCTGGCGTCCATGGACAGTCAGGACCTGGTGGCCCTGGGAGAAACGCTGCTGTTGCTCGGAGGTGAACCGCGGACCATCCTGGAGGAGTTCTACAGCCGGGCCCTGCGGAATGACCCGAACTGCCGCGAAGGTTATCTGGCGACTGGGGACCTGGCCTTGGCCAAGCAGGACTACGAGTTGGCCGCCAAGCAGTATCGCAAGGCCCTGGAGCGATTTGGTGACGACCCCGACGCCCACTTCGGCTTAGCCAAGGCGTTCTACTACAGCGATCGCGCCGAAATGATCAAATCGCTGGACGCGGCGCTCGTTGTGAACCCCAACCATGCGGACACGCTGATTCTGTTGACCGAACACCAGATCGACTGCGAAGACCATGATGGGGCCGCCAAGTCGCTCGACAAGGTGATCGCCGTCAACCCCTGGAACTCGGACGCTTGGGCCTATCGCGCCGTCCTGGCTCACCTGGCCAACGATCCCAACGCGGAGATCAATTGCCGCGCCAATGCCCTGAAGTTCTGGAAAACCAGCCCGAAGGTGGACTATCTGATCGGCAGAAAACTGTCGCAGAAGTATCGCTTTGCCGAAGGGGCGGCGTATCAACGTCGGGCCCTGAAGTTCGACCCTGGCTACCTGCCGGCTAAGTGCCAACTGGCCGAAGACCTGCTGCGCATCGGCGACGAACAGCAGGGCTGGACCCTGGCCAACGAGGTCTATACGTCAGACCCCTACAACATCAACGCCTACAACCTTGTCAATCTGCGCGACAACATGGCCAAGTTCAGCACGACCGAGGCCCATGGCCTCATCATCCGGATGGACCCCCACGAAGCGTCCGTTTACGGCGATAGGGTAGCCAGGTTGCTGGAGCAGGCAGGATCGCAATTGTGCCAGAAGTACGGCCTTGAATTGGACCGCCCCGTCACCATCGAGCTGTTTCGCAATCAACAGGACTTTGCCGTCCGCACGTTCGGAATGCCCGGCGGCGACGGGTACCTCGGCGTCTGTTTCGGCAACGTGATCACCGCCAACAGTCCCCGCGCCGAGCGGGCGGCCAATTGGGAAGCCACGCTGTGGCACGAATTCGCTCACGTCGTCACGCTCAATCTGACCGGCAACAAGATGCCACGATGGCTTAGCGAAGGGATCTCCGTCTACGAGGAGTCGCAGCACAATCCGCAGTGGGGCCAGCAGATGAACCCGCAGTACCGCAAGATGATCCTCGACGGAGGGCTGACACCCGTGAGCGCCCTGAGCGGCGCCTTTCTGAATCCGCCGACACCGATGCATTTGCAGTTTGCCTACTATGAATCGTCGCTGGTCGTTGAATTCCTTGTCGAGCGATTTGGCTTCGCCTCTCTCAAGGCAATCCTGGCCGACTTGGGCCAGGGCGAAGAGATCAATACCACCATCGCCAAGCACACGGTGCCGCTGAAGCGGCTCGAGACGCAGTTCGAAGCCTTCGCCCGCAAGCGAGCCGAGAGCTTGGCGCCGGAGGTGGATTGGGAGCAACCGGGAAAGGGGCAGGTCGATCCTGCCGATACCGAGGCGTTGGCCGAATGGCTGGCCAAGCATCCCAACAGCTTCTGGGCGCTGAGACTTCACGCAGCCGCTCTCCTGGCCGACGAGAAATGGGAAGACGCGAAGAAGCCCCTGCAGAAACTCATCGCGCTATATCCCGAATATGTCGACGAGGGCAATGCCTATCAGTTTCTGGCCCTGGCCCACCACAATCTCGACGAGATCGACCAGGAGCAAGAGGTACTCGAAGAACTGACGGCAATCTCGGGTGATGCAACCGATGCCTACGCGCGCCTGATGGAAATCAGCACAGAGAAGCAGGACTGGTCCGGCGTGTTGGAGAACGGCAATAAATATCTCGCCGTCTATCCCCTGCTCTCGACCGTCTATTGGCGCATGGGTGTGGCCGATGAGGAGTTGGGCCGAGGCGAGCAGGCCGTCGAATCCTATCGGCGTCTGCTGTTGTTGGACCCTGCCGACCCGGTCGAGGTCAACTATCGCCTGGCGCGATTGCTGCGTCAGCGTGATCCCTCGGCCGCCAAGAGACACATCCTCGAGGCTTTGGCCGATGCGCCCCGCTTTCGCCAGGGACACCGATTGCTCCTGCAAATCGTTGACGACACGAAACCGGCGGGTCCGGCCGTGAGGGTAGATCAGGGTCAAGAACCGATAGTCCAGGAGAACGCACGATGAGACGTTCGAGAGTGCTCATTATCCTGCTCGTCGTGGGGGCCCTCGGGGCGACTCTTACGCTGGCGCAGCGGTACAACTACAACCAGAGATTCAGCGCCCCGCGCAGGGGGGTGCCCGATTGGGAGCCCGACAAGGAGTTCGCCCACGATGTTTTCACTTTCGTGCGAATCCGCTACTCGACCGGCTACGGCGGACGCGGCTTTGGCGGACGCGGGGGACGAGGGGGCCGGGGGGGCGGACGAGGCGGCTTCGGTCGCGGAGGCGGGTATGGCTGGGACACGGATTATCCCGACAGCGATTATAATTTCTCCTACCGGCTGCATCAATTGACCTCGATGGAAGTCGATCCCGACGGGCTTGTGCTCGACCTGACAGACCCGGAGCTTTTCAACTATCCCTTCATCTACCTCCTGGAGCCGGGCCGGCTGGTCTTCCGCGACGAAGAGGTCACGGCACTGCGGAAGTACCTGCTCAACGGCGGGTTCCTGATGGTCGATGACTTCTGGGGCGAGAACGAGTGGTACAACTTCTACCGCGAGATCAAACGCGTGTTCCCCGACCGCGAGCCGGTCGAGATTCCGCTGGACCACCCGATCTTCCACGCCGTGTTCGACCTGAAGGAAAGGCCGCAGATCCCGAGCATCAACGTCGCCCTGTCGGGCCGCGATTACGGCATCACCTGGGAGCGCGACGATGCCCGCCAGGTCCACTACAAGGCCCTCTACGACGACAAGGGCCGGATGATGTCGATCATCTGCCACAACACCGACCTCGGCGACGGTTGGGAAGAGGAGGGTGTGGACGAGTGGTACTTCCACGAGTTCTCGGAGAAAAGGGCCTACCCCCTGGGGATCAATATCGTGTTTTACGCCATGACACATTGAAAGGATGGGGACTGTTGACTACTGAAACGTATGAATCCGAGCGAGAGGCCGTCGAACAGATCAAGGGCGCGCGGCAGCGCATGGGGGCGGAGCTGGCCAAAGTGATCATCGGCCAGGAGGACGTGATCGAGCACTTGTTCATCGCGGTGCTCTCCGGCGGGCATTGCCTGATCACCGGGGCCCCCGGCCTGGCCAAGACCCTGCTGGTCCAGTCCCTGGCGCAACTGTTTCACCTGAAGTTCCAGCGCATCCAGTTCACGCCCGACCTCATGCCCGCCGACATCACCGGCACCGAGATTCTGCAACAGACCGACCACGAGCGGAGGATGGTATTCGTCAAGGGCCCCGTCTTCGCCAACATGATTCTCGCGGACGAGATCAACCGCACGCCCCCCAAGACGCAGGCGGCCCTGCTCGAAGCGATGCAGGAACACCACGTGACCACCGCGGGCGTTTGCCATATGCTCAGCGAGCCCTTCTTCGTGTTCGCGACGCAGAACCCCATCGAGATGGAAGGCACGTATCCCCTGCCCGAAGCCCAGCTCGACCGATTCATGTTCAACGTCCTGATTGATTATCTCCCGGAAGACGATGAAGTCTCCGTCGTGCAGCAGACAACCGCCAAAGACCCCGAGCCCATCGAACCGGTCTTCACCGGCCAGGACCTGCTGCGCTTCCACGATGTGGTGCGGAAGGTGCCCATCGCCGAGGACGTAGTGCGTTACGCCGTGAGGATCGCCGCCGCGTCGCGCCCGGCCCCGGGCAATCCGCTGGGTTTCGTCAACGAATGGGTCACGTGGGGAGCCGGATTGCGAGCCTCGCAGTACATGGTGCTGGGCGGCAAGGCCCGGGCGCTGCTGCAGGGCAGGTCACACGTGACATTCGAAGACGTCCGCGCGCTGGCCCATCCGGTGCTTCGACATCGAGTCCTGATAAACTACAAGGCCGAGGCCGAAGGCATCGTGACCGACAACCTCGTTGACCGCCTGTTGAAGTCCGTCAAGGAGAGCGTCGCCAAATGAATGGTCCGGCCCCCTCCTCCGACTTATACAGCCCCACACGCGCCAGCGACGGGATGATCGATCCGGCCTCGCTGATGAAGATCAAGTCGATGGAGCTGCGCGCCAAGGTGATCGTCGAGGGTTTCTGGAAAGGCATTCACCGAAGCCCCTATCATGGCTTCTCGGCCGAGTTCAGCGAGTATCGTCAGTACACCCCGGGCGACGACCCGCGTCATATCGACTGGCGTCTCTATGCCCGCAGCGACCGGTACTACATCAAGAAGTTCCAAGACGAAACCAACCTGCGTTGCCATCTGCTGATCGACCACAGCCGGTCGATGGGCTACGGCTCCGGCGTCTACACGAAAGCGCAATACGCCGGCACCCTGGCGGCGACTCTGGCCTACTTCCTCTTCACCCAGGGTGACGCCGTCGGACTGGCGACCTTTGACGACCGGATCAGGCAATACATGCCGCCACGCAACCGGCCCAGCTACCTGCGGCGCCTGATGTCGGCGTTAGAAGCGACACCCCAAGGCGGAGCGACGGATCTGGGACCGCCGCTGCAACGCCTTGCGCAGATGCTGACCAAACGCGGACTGATCGTGTTGATCTCCGATCTGCTGACGTCTATCGACCGGCTCGAAACCGATTTGGGCTATCTTTGCGCCGGCGGGCACGACGTTGTGCTGTTCCAGACGCTGGACCCGGCCGAGCTGCAATTCGATTTCGACGGGCCGGCCGAAATCCGGGATATCGAGAGCGGGCGCGACAGTTACATCGATCCGACTGCCGCCCAGAAAAGCTACCAACAGATGCTGCAAGATCATCTGGCCGCCAGCAAGTCCACGTGCCAGAATCTTGGGATCGACTACCACTTGTTCGCGACGGACCGGCCCTTCGATTTGGCGCTGCTGGACTTCCTGCAGGGCCGCATGCGTCGCCGAAAACAGATCCGACGGGCCGGCGGCTCACAAGTCGGGAGGACGGCATGAGTTTTCTGTACCCGCTATTCCTGGCCGGCGTCGTAGCGATGGGTCTGCCGATCCTGTTGCACATGATCCGCCGCCACACGCGCAACCGCGTGACC
>CAYNQP010000243.1:0-6215 GCA_964399325.1 uncultured Pirellulales bacterium | reverse complement strand
GCCCAGCGCCACAATCGCCCGCAACGGATTCCCATCCGCCAACGCCTTCGCCACGTTCAGAACCTCATTCATATCACATTCCTATATTTCGCCATATAGCGAATTAGATGGCTGTGCTCCACTACGGGTCAACCAGGAAAATGCTCGATTGGGAAGAGAATGTGACGAGATTCCGGGCTAAGTGATTAGAGGCTGTTGATCGCTTGGGGCAGTCCGCGCGTCTTGATCAGAATGGACGGCAGCGTCTGTGAGCCTCTCACTCACTCAGCGGGTGTTTCTCCAACTCATGCTTACGCAGGAGACGCTCCAGATCGTGCCCTTCCATGGCAGCGAGTCTTCCATTCTCCTTCAGATATGCAACTGCTTCTCTACTCATGCGATTGTTGGTGACCACATAGCCACGACTATAGGATGGATCTTCTGATAGTACACCGAGCAACTGCTGTAGTACTGGTCTGCCCACGGGAGAGTGCACGAGCTTGCACTGAATCGCAATCTTCTCACATGACAGCCCGGTTTCCTTGACTGCGATTACGTCAACGCCTCGATCATTCGTTCTTGGTGTCACTCGGGTATGAAAGCCCATCTTTTCAAACAACTGAGCTACAATGGCCTCAAAGTCCTCGGGACTCCCATAGGTATCTGCGGTTATGGCTTCCTTCGTGCCAGACGGTGCAGTTTCCAGCTTCTTCTCTCTGTCACTGCGCGTCGAGTGAATGCCGTACTTAGCCAACAAGTCATCGTAAATGTCGAACAGCATGTCATCCTTCACTTCACTCGAAAGACTGTCGATAACCGTGTCATACAAGAGCTGCTTTTCTTCGAGTTTTCTTTGGATCATTTCCTCGATTGTGTCTTCCATCCACAGGTGATAGACAAAGACATCCTTGTTCTGGCCGGGACGGTGTGCTCTATCTGTGGCTTGATTCGCTGTGGCTGGGTTCCACCAGTGGTCGAAGTGGACGACATAGTTCGCCACCACCAACTCGTTTAGGCCAACGCCAGCGGTACGGGGATTCCCTATGAGTACCCTCTTCTCCCTGTCCACCGTGAATGCGTGAAGAAGGGCTTGACGTTTGGAGTCAGACGTAGCACTACCATAATTGATCGCGCCGTACTCCGAAAGCCTCTGCTCCAGCCAGTCAGCCCCTCCAAAATCCTCTTGGCGGTATTGTGTAAACACCAGAACCTTGTCGTCTTCAACTATCTCGTCCTCTAATTTCTCGCGGAGCCATATGAGTTTGGCGCTCTCTCCCGTGATCCTGTCGCGATTGCATATCTTCTTCAATTCAGTTATGAGGGTGAGGATGTTGCCTGCCATTACTTTCTCGCCTTTTTCGTGAAGATAGAGGATACGGTCGCGCTCCATCTGCCGATATGTACGCATTTGAGCGTCTTCGAAGCGAAGATACTCAGCAAACTCATGCTTGTCGGGCAGATCTTTCAGTACGTCTTTCTTGCGGCGACGTAGGAAGAAGGGCTGGATTGCTTTCGATGCTGAAGCAGGTGTTATGCCCTCGTATTTCAATAGGCCAGGATGCAGAAAAGCGTAGATGGCCACCAATTCATCGAGCCTGTTCTCAATGGGTGTGCCTGTCAGGCCCCATCTATGCGACGTTTTCAGATTTCGTACCGCTTTGGTCACACCAGTGCCGGGATTCTTGATTCGTTGGGCTTCATCCAAGATGACCAAATCGAACTTGTCCTTCAGTCCGGCTTCATCACTTACCATGTCCTGTCTGAGCGTGTCGTAGGTAGTAATCCACACATGAGTCGTATAGTGCCAACAGTATTCGCGATGTTCTTTGTTTCCTCGCACGACTGTGACGTGCAGATTCGGGCTCCATTTTTCCATTTCCCTGTCCCAGTGTCGCAGGACGCTGAGTGGACACACAATCAGTGCCGACTTTACATCCCCACGCTGGAAGAGAAGCCGCATTGCCAGGATGCTCTGCACCGTCTTCCCCGTTCCCATATCGTCTCCAAGCAGAGCACCATCATTCTCAACAAGAAACTTGATACCGTCCCATTGGTATGGGTACGGTTTGCACCTTGGGGGCAGGTCAAGAACATCGAGGAAATCGTAATCGACGGGAGGTTGCAGCAGCGGCAGCAACATATCCCAAGGAGAGAGGCGAGTAACTGACGTACGCGTTGAGTCATGTCGGACGCGCTTGAAGCTCTTGCGATAGCCTTCTACTCGCTCGCCAACGTCATCCTCGGAGCGTGCGGAAAAGCCGAAGTCCAGTTGTTTCCCGTCATGCGGCTGCCTCTCGTAGTTCTTGCCACCCGTATTACCTTGTCCGAGAGGGTGAAAGAGATTCTCTGATATCTTGGGGAGTTCTGAGAACAGAGACGTCACATCCTCTATCAAGGTCCGTGGCAACAAGACGTCTGAATCTGCGAATCTCTGATATGAAACGCTATCGAGCATTCGATTTGTGACAATGGATAGCGCAGGAAACTCAAAATCTGCCTCGGAGGACTTGAGAAGGGTAACGGGAAGGGCCAATTCAGCCATCCAGTGTCGGGGAGGCTCAAAGGGGCAAACGCGCTTGCCGAGTTTGCACCGCAGGTTACTCAGTGGGTCTTGTCTCCTGGGGGGGATTACCATTTCTGCTATTCCGAGAGCACGCCCTGTTCATGTACCTTTGTCAGGGCTGTCTTCACGCGTTTGAAGGGCTCCACCAAGTCGCAGTTGGAAAACACTTGACCGAGTCCGTCCCTGCATTTCAGAATATCATCAGGATAGTCCCAGTGACAGGTAACGACCACGGGTGCAAACTTTCCGGAGGGACTCGATAGCAGTTCTTCTGCCTGTTTCCTACCAGTGTCCTCGGCGAGTTGCGCGTCTTGGCCTTGCTTGCGAGCCAGCAGCAGCGGTTTCTCGCATTTTCCTCTCAGCGGAAGAAATTCCTCCTGCTGGACCAGCACTACATCCGGAGAGGCCTGGACGGCCTGAACAAGAGGCTTGCCCACTAGTTCGACGGCTATGTGCGGCATGAGCGTGCCGCCGTAGAGCGTACGTTGCACGGCATTGGGACGGATCGGAGACGTACACCGAAATTCCACGGGTTTCCCGCTGGCATCTGTCACGAGAATTCCTCCCCTCATCACGCCGTCTTCCACCTCAGCCAGCGAGACAAAGGCCAGGTAATTGAGCTCTTCATTCATATCGATTCTCCCAGCGATCTGTTCAGCGTCTCACATCGCTAACAATGATTATCCGGACTGTGCGAGCCCATGGAAGCCGCCAACCCTGTCCTGTGCCTGACGTTGGGCGTGCTGCTGCGTCTTGATCTAAAACCTTGCCTATCAATATTTTACGCGACGGATATCTATTTCGCCGTATTGGTCTTGTGCCGACCCCGACTCGCGCAGCGGTTGCCAGTCGATCCGTCGGTGCGTTTTGGAGTCCCGGCTCACGTTTCGATGTCAACGCGCACGGCATAGTCATGCAGTATTCGTGCGGTTCATCAATCGCTGCGCATTTATCGGCACAGAAAACGGTCCGCTTCATTGATTTCGCGTCTTTTTGTTGCTTGGGCAAGGGGTTACGCCGCGGTGGTATCATGCCCCGTAGATCCGGTAGAGTCCGGCGAGGAGGATGAGGAGGGCGCAGATTCTCTTTAGGATGATCGTGCCTTTTGATCTTTCGTTCCAGTTCAGGTAGCGCTGGGCCAATTCGGTGCTGGTGCTGGCCGAGGCCCTGAAATGTGCAGTCTGGCGAGATATCGTGAGGACGCGTTACCCGACGTAGGTCAGATCCAAGCGGGCGGCGGTTTCTCGGAGCTGCTTGTCCAGGGTCCAGATGGGCACGCCGGTCAGGGCCGCCGAGGCCAGAAGGTGAGTATCGACGTACCCAAGGCCCTTGCCCATCAGCCGATATGTGTCTATGAATTGCAGGACCTCTTCATGGCTGGCCACCTCGGCAGACGGCAGGTTGCTCAGGAGGCCAAGGATCTCCGCGCGATTCTTGATGTGCCCGCAGGCCAACTCGCCCACGACGAATGGATGGCACACGACCTGTCCGTCAGTCAGGTGCTGCGTCAGGGCGGAACTGCCTTGACGCAGATGCTGAATCCACACGGATGTGTCGACCAGGACCATAGGCTATGATCCCGTCCGTCGTCGCGGAATACTCCGGAGTCTGCGTTCCGTGCCGGCCAGCCGGGCCAGGCGTTCGCCGCTCTTGAGGGAAATCAGGGCTTCCAGGCCGAGTCTGACCAGGGCGGTCTTCTCCTTGACTCCCGTCAGTTCAGCGGCCTTGGCGACCAAGTCGTCGTTCAGATTAAGCGTGGTTCTCATGGCATTGTCCTCAGCATCTGTTCAATACATACAATGATGCCAATTCAAGGCATCACTGTCAACTCCTATCTCCTACAAAAATGGCGTGTTGCATTGACGGCATCAGCGAGGCCAAGATGTCCGCGGGTCATGCCGCGTAGATCAGGTAGAGGCCGGCGAGGAGGACGAGGAGGCCGCAGATTTTCTTCAGAATGATCGCGCCCTTTGATCTTTCGTTCCAGTTCAGATAGCGCTGGACCAGTCCGGTGCTGGTGCCGGCGGCGATGATGACGGAACAGTGGCCGAGGCCATAGGCCAGCAGCAGGGCGATGCCGTAGGGCAGGCGGGTCGAGGCGACTCGGAAGGTTACGCCCAGCATCGGCGCCATGTACGCGAACGTGCAGGGGCCGATGGCGATGCCGAAGATCAACCCCAGCAGTAGGGCGGCCAGCAGACCCTTGCGCTTCATGCCGACCTGGCCCGGTCCCGACCAGGGCATCGGGATCACATCCAGCAGGTGCAGGCCGACGATGAAGAAGATCGCCGCGACGAGGTAGTTGCCCCAGCGTCCGACGTCACCGAGCATGCGGCCGGCGGCCGCGGTGACGGCGCCGATGGCGGCGATGGTGACGAGAATGCCCGCTGCGAAGAGTGTGGAGATCGCAAAGGCCCGCCGCGTGGACATCCGGCCCTGCTTGTCGATGAACCCGACGATCAGTGGGATGCTGGCGAGATGGCAGGGACTCAGCACGATACTGAGCACGCCCCAGAGCAGGGCCGCGCCAAGCGCAATGGCCGGCGCGCCCTCAACGGCATGGGTCAAGCGTGTGAACAGTTCCTGCATCATTGGGCGGGTGTCAGCTCCACACCCAGTTCCTTCCACTTGGCGAGGATGTCCTCTTTGGCGAAGAAGCCCTCGTGCCGGAAAAGCTCCTGGCCCGACGCATCGTAGAAGACCTGCACGGGGATCACGCGGACGCCATACAGGCCGACCAGTTCCGGATGGTCATTCACATTGAGAATGTGCACCGTCAGCTTTCCCGCAAATTCCTGCTTCAGACCTGCGAGGATAGGGGCCATCATCTTGCACGGGATGCACGTATCGGCGCCAATGTCGATCAGCACGGGCAGCCCCTTGCCGGTCAGGTTCTCGGGCTTATATTCGGCGGGAACCTGCTGGGCGACTGCTCCGGGGGCGGGTGTTGTCGCGTCCCCTGCGAACCGGTTGCGTTTGACGGCCAGCACGGCGATCACGGCCACGGCCAGGCCGGCGACAATCGCTACCTTTGCGAACTTGTTCATGAGATTCGCACCTCCTTTTCCCAAAGGCTACGCGAGTAGCACCGAGGCGGCATCGGCAACCTTGGCGACGTTCTCGTCCGTTGCAGGGCTCTTGCCCTTCTCGAACCCCAAGTCAGTGACGCGCATGTACATGAAGTCCGCGATGCCCGCCTGTTCGAGGCACTTTTTCGTGCAGTCCAGCGAGCAGCCGTCGATGGCGACGATGCGAGAGGCCACCTTGCTCTTCTGCACGATGCCCTCGACCTGGCCTCCGACGCCGGCCAGGCAGAACATCTTCCCGACTCCGTCCTGGGTCATCTTGCGGGCCGCCCGGTCGCTGATGGCGCCGACGTCGGCTGCTCCGGAGCACGCAAAAATCAATGTTTCACCGCCGCTGCATTCATGTGCATTGCTCATTGTGGATCTCCCGTGTGATTTCATATCCCTTTTGCGGTTGGAATTCACGCCAGCATCTTTTTGATCTCGTCGGGTGAAGGCACCTTGCCGACGACCTTCACCTGTCCGTCGATGGCCAGCGCAGGCGTCATCATCACGCCGAACGTCATAATCTCATTGATGTCCGTGACCTTCTCGATATTGCATTCAAGTCCTGAATCCTTGACGGCCGCCGCGACGTTTTCCGCCAG
>CAYNQP010000242.1:0-6217 GCA_964399325.1 uncultured Pirellulales bacterium | reverse complement strand
AAAGGCTCAGAGTCAACCCCGACCTGAGCGCTCTGTACGGCGCCATGGCCATTAAGAAGGTCGATTTCAAGGATAACCAGGTGACCTTCAAGATCGTTATGGAGTTCGGCGACCGGTCGTTCGAAATGGACTTCAAGGGCAAGGTTCAGGATACGAAGCTCGAAGGCGAACTGACGACGCAGATGGGCACGCAGAAAGTCACCGGAACGAAGGTGGCCCGCAGAGGACGCCGCTCGATGTAGGACTGAGCTTGATTTAGCTTCCTCGCGAACAGTCAAAAAAGACAGAAGCCCGGGTCAATTGTGCTTACTACTGACCCGGGCTTGTTTTGTTGCTATGTGGATGAGCGGCTCTGGGAAGTCTGACCCGTCGCCCATCCGCTAGATGCGATGATCCTCTCGCACGAACCCTCGACAGCCGCCGGCCAGGCTGGTGCTCCAGTTCTTCGCGGGAACGATCTTCTTGAGCTTGTCGGTCTGGCCGATGTTGGTCAGACGTTGGTAGATCAGTTGCCAGGCACAGGGCAGATCCGGACGGACTTCGCAGCGGTCTTCGCGGGAGCCGCCGCACGGGCCGTTGAGCAGGTGCTTGGCGCAGCGCGTGATGGGGCAGATGCCGCCGAAGTCGTGAAGGACGCACGCCCCGCAGGCGGCACATTTCTCGCTCCAGACGCCGCGCTCTTCCAGAATGCCCAGGAAGACGGTGTCGAGGCCCGCATACACGGGTTTGCTCGCGTAGCGCTCGGCGATAGCCTGGACGCCCGCGCCGCAGCCGATCGACAGGACGGCATCGACCTTGTCGATGGCCTCGGCGGCTTCTTCGATGAAGACATTGTCGCACTGACGCTCGATGGTCAGTTCGTCCACCTGGAGGAGGAAACCCTGGAGGCGACTGGCCATGCGCAGGGCCGAGGCCAGAATACACACCTCCCGCTCGCCGCCGGAGAGACAGACCGTGACACAGGTGCCACAACCCAGGACCAGAACGCGCCGGTGGCCCTTGAGGATCTCAAGCAATTCAGGGATGGTCTTTCTCTCGGCAACGATCATATCGAACTCTCCACATTTTCTGAAGTTGGCATGCTATTCAAGGGGCTGGGACCCAATTTGCGTACGGTTTCGACCATGTCCGTGATCAGTTCGGCCAAGGGCCGACCCATGGATGCGGCAACGTTGACCATGCGCAGACGCTCTTCTTCCAGGCCCAATTCGGCGAGCATACGGCGCGTGTAGTTCACACGCTTTTTGGCGTAGAGGTTGCCTTCAATGAAGTGGCATCCCCCTTCCAGACAGCCGGCCACGAGCACTCCGTCAGCGCCTTTCTCAAAGGCCCTCATGAAGAACTTCGCCTCCAGGCGACCCGTGCAGGGCGTCTTGATGATCCGGACATTAGGCGGATACTGGATCCGCATCGAACCTGCCAAGTCCGCGGCGGCGTACGAACAATAGTTGCAGCAGAACGTCAGTATCTTCGGTTCAAACGCTGTGGGTTCCATAGTGTCCTTCGGTCTTGCTATGTCAATATGGCTGCGCGAGCGTCTCGGACGAGAACAACTCCTCGATCATTGCCGTGAACTGCAAATTCTGGCCATGGTTCAATTGGATGGCACAGGCCGGACACTCGGACGCACAGATACCGCAGCCCATACACTTGGCCGCCTCGACCTGGCCCTTGTGGTCGTAGTTCATATACGGAGCATTGTAGGGACAGACATGCACGCAGGTCATACAGGAGATACACTTGGTCTGGTCCACTACCGAGACCTGGGCACTGACGTCGAGTTGTGTCTTGGAGAGCACCGTCGCGGCACGGGCCGCCGCGGCCTTGGCCTGGGAGATATTCTCGTCTATGCACTTGGGCGAATGGGCCAGGCCGCACAAGAAGAGGCCTTCTGTGGCAAAATCCACCGGGCGGAGCTTCATGTGGGCCTCGACGTAGAAGCCGTCCGCATTGAGCGGCACCTTCAACATGTCAGACAGGACTTTGTTTTCTGGCTGGGGTTCAACGCCCGTACTCAGAATCACATTGTCTGTCTGAATCTCCAGGGGACCCGGCAGGTCCGGACTGTCAAGGGTCACCGTGAGTCTCTTGCTGCCGGATACCACCGGCGGTTTGTCTTTGTCATAACGGATGAACACCACGCCGGCTTCACGTGCCTGTTTGTAGTAGATTTCCCTGAAGCCATAGGTCCTGACATCACGGTACAGGACATAGATCGTGGCGTCCGGATTTTGTTTCTTGATGGCGAGCGCGTTTTTGACCGCCACCGAGCAGCAGAGTCGGCTGCAGTAGGCGTGTTCTTCGTTGCGAGAGCCCACACACTGGATCATCACAATGGTCTTGCCGGCAGCCGAGAAGTCCTTGTTGTACAGGCGTTTTTCCAGGTCTACCTGCGTCAGCACGCGATCGCTCTTGCCATAGAGATGGTCCGTGGTCTGGGCCTGGTTGGCGCCCGTGGCTATGATGATCGCACCGCCCGTGATGTCGATTTTGCCGTCCGGGCCGGACAGGGCTACCCTGAACTTTCCAATGTGACCTGCAACGGCGCTGACATCGGTTCCCAGATACAAACTAATGTTCGGATGATTCGTGACTCTTTCGATCAAGGCGCTAGTGAAATCAGATATATCGTCGCGTTCCAACGTATAATGGATATCAACCAGATGGCCGCCCAGGCGGTCTGACTTTTCAACCAGATGAACCTTATATCCCTGGTCGGCCAGCGAGAGTGCGGCTGTCATACCACTGAGGCCGCCTCCCACCACGATGCCCTTCTGGTCAACCACGAGCGATGTCCCCTCAAGGGGGCAAAGGTGTCGGGCCCGGGAAATGGACATCTTCACCAGATCGATCGCCTTGTCCGTGGCCGCCTCAGGATAGGCCGAATGGACCCACGAACACTGATCTCGGATGTTGGCCAATTCGAAGAGATACTGGTTAAGACCCGCCTCACGCAATGTCTCGCGGAAGAGAGGTTCGTGGGTTCGGGGTGTGCAGGAGGCCACCACAATACGGTTGAGGTGATGTTCCTGGATCTTGTCTCGAATGTTCGACAGACTCGTGTCCGAGCAGGTAAACATGGTGTGATCCGCGAAAACCACGTTCGGCTGATCGCTGATGGCCTCCACGACACGTACAACGTCCACGACCAAGGCGATGTTGATACCGCAGTGACACACAAACACCCCGATTCTCGGCTGTTCATCTGTGGTGTCATGTTCATCCGGATAGCTTTTCCGAGTGACCAGGGAATGCCGAGCCGAGCCCAGCAGTTCCATGGCCATGGAAGCGGCGCCGCTGGCCTGGGTCACGGTCTCAGGGATGTCTTTAGGTTCCTGGAAGGCGCCGGCCACAAACACACCGGCGCGTGAGGTCTGGGTGGGGTTGAATCGATCGGTGGCACAGAAGCCGTATTCATTCAATTCAATGCCCAGGCGTTGGGCACACTCCATAGCCGACTGACTTGGTTCCATGCCAACCGACAGCACCACCAAGTCATACTCCTGTTCCTGCACGCCGGCATCGTCGCCCACATAACGAAGACGCAGGTCCTTGGAACCGGGCATCTGCACGATACGCGCGGGAATACTCTTGACGTATTGGACGCCTTCGGTGTTCTTGGCACGCTCGTAGTATTGATCGAAGTCCTTGCCATGGGCGCGAATGTCCATATAGTAGATCGTGGCATCGAGTCCCTGGGTATGCTCCTTGGCGACCATGGCCTGCTTGGTGCCGGCCATGCAGCAGATGGAGGAACAGTAGTCGTTTCCACAGGTCGAGTCACGCGATCCCACACACTGGATCCATGCAACACGTCGGGCCGGTTTCTGATCCGACGGTCGGATGACATGACCTCCAAAGGGACCGGCCGCCGACAGCATGCGTTCGAACTGCACGCTGGTCAGGACATTGGGATAGCGTCCAAAGCCGAATTCACCTTTTCTCTCGGCGTCGAACTCTTCGAAGCCCGGCGCGAGAATAACCGATCCGACCTCCAACTCGACCGTCTTCTCCCGCATGAAGTGATCGATGGCATGGTGCTCACAGGCCACGGAACACTCCTGGCACTCCGAGCACAAGGCACAGTTGAGACACCGCTCGGCTTCAGCCAAGGCGGCCTCTTCGGTCAGACCTTGCTCGACCTCGTTGAAGTTGGTCTTTCGTTGCGCGGCGGGCAGTTCTGAAGGTTCACAGCGTGCTTGCTTTTCGATTTTCTTGATTGAAGGCAGCAGTTCTTCAGGGACAGGACGAATCGACTCTTCGAAACGATCGACCAACAGGTCCTTGCCCTCCAGAGCGCGTTGAATGGACTCTGCCGCGCGTTTTCCCGCGGCCACCGCTTCAATCACTGAAGCAGGACCCGAGACGGTGTCGCCTCCTGCGAACACGCCTTCTATCGACGTTTGGAGCGTCACCGGATCGGCCTTGAAGCTGCCCCGCTCGACGTCAATACCTGTATGTTCAAGGAACGCCTTATTATTCATCTGGCCAATGGCGACAATGACCTGGTCCACTTCAAGGGAAGTGCGGTCCTTTTCATCATAGACCGGACTAAAGCGTCCTTCGTCGTTGAAAATGGAGGTGCAACGCTTCAACTCGATACCGGTGACTGAACCGTTGCCCGAGACCCCATAGACGCCCCATCCATTGCGGATGGTGATGCCTTCGGTCAGGGTCGCCTCGATCTCTTCAGGATAGGCGGGCATCTCATGGCGTTTCTCAAGTGACACCATCTCCACGCTGGCCGCTCCCAGACGCAGTGCCGTCCGCGCCACATCCACCGCGACATTGCCGCCCCCAATGACGACCACTCTGCCCTTAACAGTGGGCTTATCATCCGCGGAGCCGGCCTGCCTGAGGAAGTCCACACCCTGAAGCACGCCTGAGAGGTCCTCGCCGTTGACGCCAAGTGAACGACTCTCATGTACACCGACGCTGATGAACACGGCGTCATTCTCCTGACGCAGCTTGTCAAAAGCGATATCCTTGCCAACACGACAATTCAGTTCAAAGGTGACACCTTTGCGCCGGATCAGTTCAATTTCATGATCGAGTACCGGCTGAGGAAGACGGTACTCTGGGATTCCCCAACGGAGCATACCACCAGGCTCGGGAAGGGCCTCGTAGGCAGTGACCGCATAGCCCGCCTGGGCCAAATCGTTGGCCGCGGTGAGACCTGCGGGGCCGGCGCCGATCACGGCCACCTTTTTCGCATCCGGTGCAGGTGTCTTTTCCTCGGGCAAGGTGATCTCGCCGGATTTGAGTTTCTCCATTTCCTGATCGGAGGCGAAACGCTTGAGCAATCGAATGGCCACGGCCGAATCCTTCTCTGCTCGCGTACACTCAGCTTCACAGGGGGCCGGACAAACACGTCCGCAAATGCCAGACAGGGGATTGCGCTCACGAATCAGGTTAACGGCCTTGACGTATTCCTTCTTCTTGATGAGTTGTACGTAGCCTTGCACATTAATATGGGCCGGACAAGTGACCTTGCAGGGGGAATGACCCTGTTTCAGAATACTCACAAGATTGGGGACGGCCTGGGCATAGTGTTTGGCAATGCCCTTGCGCGTTCCCAGGTCACGGTCGAAGCGGTCACTGATATTCACCGGGCAGGCCTGGATACAGTCACCACAGCCCGTACACTTACTCTCATCTACATACCTGGGATAGGTCTTGACCACAGCCTTGAAATGGCCTGGATCGCCCTGCAGGTCCAGCAACTCCGACAGGGTCAGGATTTCGATATTTAGATTGCGGGCGCACTCCACGAGCTTGGGCGAGACAATGCACGTGGCGCAGTCACCGGTGGGGAAGGTCTTGTCCAGGTGGGCCATCATCCCGCCAATCGCAGGAGACCGTTCCACCAGATAGACCTTGAATCCGGAATTGGCCAAATCCAGAGAGGCCTGGACGCCCGCGATACCGCCGCCCTGAACCAGCACGGCGCCGACTTTTTTCTTTCCGTTGTTTTTGCTCATGATTTGCCTACAGAAGATGCTATCGCGTTGACGATCCGGTCGGGCGAGATCATTAGTTTGCCAAGACCCAATTGCTCGGGGGCGATATCCATGCACAGACCCAGCAATTGCGTGATGTAAAGGATCGGCATGTCGTGCCGACGTCCCAACTGCTTTTCAATGTCGATCTGGCGCAGGTCGAGATTGACCTGGCACATCGGACAGGCGACGACCATGCAGTCGGCGCCGGCTTGCTT
>CAYNQP010000241.1:0-6235 GCA_964399325.1 uncultured Pirellulales bacterium | reverse complement strand
GGTTGTCAACGTACCATCGGGCCATCTTCACGGGATCGAGCACGTTGAGCCCGACGTGTTCGAAGCGGACCGGGCCGATCTCAGAGGAAGGATCAGTCATCTCTTTGCCCACGCTCCATGAGGCTTGAACGACAATCTATATTTGCCATGTCAGCAAATGAGATACTGCTTAGTGCGAATAGGCAACATAGGAAGAATAGAGAAGATGCGACAAGGTGAGGCTTGTTGAAATGAGTAGGCCGACTCCGGGGATACGCATGTTCATTTCGCTCCGAACACCCGTAGAGTCCGCAATCGCTTAACTCGTGGCCTCAGATCGAATCGTTATTTCGTTGTGACGCCCAGGAGAAACAGCAGCATCACGAACATCGTCAAGAATATCTCATTCATAGCTTGCACCACCCCATTAACATGTAAAACCAGCATACCACAAGATGGCCCGGAAGTCAATATCCTGTATCCATGATTTCTCGATTCTGGAAAGGAATTCTCTCCGGACAGCGCCGGGTGGAGCTGAAAAGGGGTCTTTATGGGGCTTGGCACGTTTTTTCCTTGCAGGTTTCCATGGCAGGCACATCCTGGGCGGCGTCCTGATCTCGCGTGGCGGCCGTGAACGGGGACATGCATGCCTGCGTATATGCCGTGCCAGGTCGTCCGTTTGGCCTTTGACGGGTCCGCGCGGTTTTGATATAGAAGTCACATTTGGACGGCGTCTTGGGCTTTGGAGGCTACATGAAACTTGCTAAGGATGGTATTGTCGTGCTTGGGTATCTGTGTCGCGTACAGACAGTTCAGTTCCTTGGAGCGATTGCAGCGGTCTTGCTGACGCAGGCGGGATGCTCGCACTTGCGCGTGACTGACCCGGCGAGAACGGCCACAGAGCAGTTCCTTCTGTCTCAGGCCGCCATTGAAGCCGTCAAGCCGTTGTCGTTCGAGGTGCTGCACGGGCGCAAAGTGTACGTGGACGACAGCTATTTTGCCGCGGCGGAGAAGGAGTTTGTCTTGGGTGAACTCCGCGCCAAGCTGCTCCTCTCGGGGGTGCAGATCTCGCCGGCTCGTGATGAGGCGGAGGTTGTCCTGGAGGTTCGAAGCGGGGGGGTCGGCATCGATCGCTATGAGAGCCTGTTGGGGATTCCGTCCATAGGGGCGGCGGCTGGGGCGGCTTCGGCGGCGGCCGGTGTGCCGGTCGCCAGCATCGTGACGCCGGAAGTTGCCATCACGAAGGAGGTCAAGCAGGTTGGGTTTGCCAGTGTGGCCTATGTCGCGTTCTGGGTCGACACCGGCGAGGTCGTCGCCAGCTCGGGACTCTCAATCGGAAAGGCCTATCGCGACGACTGGTGGCTTCTTGGCTTTGGCCCGCGGAGCACGGGGACTATTCCCCCCGTGGATCACCATATCGAATGATCTGCTCACGGGCTTCTACTTCAACAAGAGAATCGCAGGTCCGGAATAGCTGGGCCATAGGAAGTTGATGAAACGCTGGACGATCAGAATCGGGGTATGCCTTCTCGTGCTCCTCGCGGTGGCGGGGGTGGCCGTTCACGTCGTTCTGCAAACCGATCTGCCGCGTCGATGGATTCTTCGAGCGGCGAGCGAGCAGACAGGGCTCGACGTACAGGCAGAATCGGTGTCAATACGATGGAGCGGGCGAACGACCATCCATGACGCGGTAGTCAGGATGCCGCTGGGCGACAAGGATGTCCTTTCGGTAGAGAGGATCGGACTGTCACATACGTCTGTCGGCGTGTTGCTGTTGACAAGGTCGTTCAGGCTTGAATCAATCCGCGTCGAGAATCCGCAGGCCTACCTATGGCGAGACAAACAGGGACGCTGGAATTTGCAAGACGTTGCGGATCGCCTGGTTGCTGCGGCTGGCTCGTCCGGGAAGCAGGGCGGGAATATCGCGCTGCCCAATGTCGATCTCCGGCGTGCTCTGCTCCATATCGCCGATCCCAATGGGCAGAACCAGACGATAGGGCCGGTCGAGTTTCAGGGGATTGCCGAGAAGCCATCGGCGTGGCGATTTGCCCTCAAGACGCCGCAGGGCATTGGACTGCACGGAGAGCTGGCCGAAGGTGGAAACTGGATGCACACGGTAGAGTTCAGCGTGGAGCCCAATGACGCTCTGGTCCAAGCCGTTTTGCCGAGCGCTCGTGGACCGATCCGCGTGACCGGCAGGTGGGACGGCCGCATCGACGGCAGTAGCCTGCGCGGCACTATACGATTGGACACACTCCGGGCGGGCCCCGTTGCTCTCGCCGGGACTGTCCGCGTCGCGACGCAATCCGACGGTCTGACCCTGAATCCCGAAGACCTGGTGCTGAACGAGCCGAATCTGGCTGGTGAGACGATCCGCATTGCCGGGGGCAGGGTCAGAATCGGTCGTGACGGGCTCGTGGCCGAACAAGTGCTGGCTCGGACCGAGACGGCTGCCGGGCAACTGACCGGACGCTGGGATTTCGCCGCGGAGATGGGCGAATGCTCGGCGACTTGGACCGGGCGCCTGCCGGGACAAGACGGCGAGCACAGCGGCACGGGCTACCTGGCGATCAAGTCACCAACGTCCGGACGCAAAGAAGCGGAACTTGCGACGACCCTGGAAGCGCAGACCCCATTGGGTGCTTGGCGCATCGCCGTACAGACCAAGGGAACCGGTGGCGACTGGCAAAGATCGCTCTGGCAAACATCAGCACGCCAGTTGACATGGACTCGCGAGCAAAAGGAAGTTGATCTAAGCGGCGCAACCGCTGAAGTGTTGGTCGATTGGCCGAATGTGCGATTGGCTAAGCTCTCTCTACCCAACGCTGAGCAGGTGGATGCCGGCGCAGAGTTCCATACGGGTACGCGGCACTGGGCCGTTCGACTCGATGCCAAGGGCCTTCAAGCCCGCGGGGCTGGCAAAAGCGGCACGGATATCCATCTCCGTGGGGAAGGCGATAACCTCAAGGCGGTTATCTCGGACCTGCGTATCACGGAGGGACAGACGGTCATAGCTGCGAAAGGTGAATTGTCGATGGTGTCGCGTGAGGTTGGCAGCGCCCATATCTCGGCCAAGTGGCCGGACCGCTCCACCACACCGAGCGCGGCGCAACCAGCGCAGACGCAGAATCGAGGGCAGTGGGGTAGTGAGATTGACATTACCGGAAAGGTTCAGCCGGTTGAACTCGAAATGAGTGGAACCGTCACGGGCCAAGACGTCAGGCTCGGCAAGCGAAAGGTCGCTCACCTGGAGATCCCAGTGCAGGGGAAGGTCAATACCGAGCGTATCGAGGTCGCCACGGCCCCGTTTGGCCTGCTGGGAGGCCGTTGGCAACTGAGTGGGCAACACGAGTTGTCCAACCCTCTGACGCAACTCCGTTTGACGATCAGCGACTTGTCGCTTCAGACCGCTGCCGAGATGGCGGGCTCACCGATCGAGTGTCAGGGGCAGGCCAGCGCCCAGCTCCAGTTGGCAGTACCGGATTTCCGGATGGAAAGGGCCGTAGCGTATGGAAGCTGGGATGTTGCCGATCTGAACCTCCCGCCGTTTGAGGCAAAGGAAGGGCACGGACAAATCCGCATCTCCGACGGCCTGGTCAAATTCGACGAGATACAGCTCACGCAGGGCCAGGGCCAGGCACGGGGCGCCATGCAGTTCCGGCTCGACCAGCCCCAGCGGCTTTCCATCAAGTTCAACGCGACCGGGTGGCCGCTGAGGTGGGACACGCAGCCGGTCGTCGTGGTGGCTGACAGTGAGGCGAATCTGGAACTGGATGTCGTGAAGAAATCTGTGGATGGCGATGGCCGGCTGTCGAGCCAGCTTCTGTGGCAGGACAAGGAACTGGGCCGGATAAGCACATCGGTGCGACTGCACGAACGGACGTTGGAGGTGGAGGAGCTTCGCGGCGACCTGCTTGGCGGCTCGGCGGAAGGCACCGCCCGGATCCCGCTGGATGGATGGACCGGCAGCACCGGACAATTACGGTGGCAAGATATCAGGCCCGACCTGCTCACGCCGTGGTGGCCGCAGGCGGCTCGTTCCCAAGGCAAACTCTCCGGTTCGTTGACAGCCGCGCAGACGGCGGAACAACAGCGACCGCTGGAGCCCATGCGCCTTGATGTCAAGGCCCAGATCACCGACGGCCGGTTTGGGCCGGCTCAGGTGCAGGACTGCAACGTCGTGGCCTATCTGGGAAGCCGACGATTCCTGATTGACGAGTCGAGCCTCAGTCTCTTCGGAGGGCAGATCAAAGGGCGGGCGCGCATCAGTCCCCACGCAGGCAAGCTCCATCTCTCGGTAGCCGCCGATTTCAACAATGTCGATCTGAACCAACTCTCCCACGTGGTCGCGCCGGACGCAAAGCCAATCGTCGGCAAGCTGGCCGGAAAGGCAACGCTCCTGACCTCCTCCGATGGGCGGCACCTCAGCGGTCAGGCCGATCTGAACGTGACGCAATCGGATCTCGTGAACAATGCTGTCGTCCGCGCGCTGTACGACACGCTGAGCCTGGACCTCGGTCAGACCAAGCCCGAAGGTACGGGACAGATAGACGTGGTCTTTGAAGGGACGCGCGTGCGAATCCCCAGCTTTGTCTACTTTAATCGCGGTGTCGAGATCCGCGGCGCAGGAAAGATCATGGATTTTGGCCTCGGCTCGCAGAGTCCGGTGGAAGGCTACGCGGTCGGCTCCACACGCGTGCTGAAGGGTGTGGAGTTGCCCGGGGTCAGGCAGCTTGACAGACTGATGTCTTCGCTGCAAACGGGCATCGCATCGGTTACGATCAAGGGCACTGTCGGCCAGACCAAGGTCAACGTTGTGCCGCTGCCGGTTATCAGCGACGCCTTTCGGGGTCTGCTCTGGACGCAACTGCGGGAGTAGCTGGACGCATCGGGGAGAGGACTATTGCCGGTTGAGCAGCCGAGTGAAATCCTTCGCCTTCAGTTCTGAGAGGCTACTGACGATGCGGTCGGCCTGTGTGAGGTCTTGCCGGGTTCGCGTCGTCGTGACCGCCACCACGGGCATCCCTGCGCTCACCGCAGCCTGAACCCCTTGTACGGCGTCCTCTACCACAGCGCAGCGGTTCGGCGGCAGATTGAGCTTCTCAGCGGCCCGGAGAAAGGTCTGTGGCGCAGGCTTGCCTTCGGCTACCTCCTCCTTGGTGACCCGAGCGTCGAAATAGCCGCCCAAGCCGAGACGGGTCCAGAAAGCGTCAAGGTTCTCGCGCGGGGCGGACGATCCAATCGCCAGGTGAAAGCCATTGCTCTTCAGGTCTGTCAGAAGGGTCTCCGCACCCTCGGCGAGTTCCAGTCGGTCCGCAATGATATCGCGATATCGCTGCTCTTTCCAATCCGAGAGACGCTCCAGTTCGGCGTCGGCTATGCCGGGCCGGAGCAGGGGAATGATGGTGTAGTTCTGCATGCCGAAAGTGCTGCGGAAGAATTCATCGGACATGGCCAAGCCTTCTCTCTTTGCCAGATCATACCATGCTTGGCGATGCGCCCAGCCTGTGTCCACCAACACCCCATCAAGGTCGAAGATCACGCCGTACTCTCGATCGGATAATGCCATGCGCCAACGCTCCTTTTAGAACGTGATCCCTACTCTCGCCTCGTGTAGGGTCGGCTGGGCTTCGACCGGATCGGGTTTCGGACCTCGATCGATGACGATGCCAAGCACCAGATGATTGCGGGTATCGCAAATGGCGGAAAGCTTGGGATAGTGATGTTCGTGGTGTCCTTGGTGCTTTTTGCAGCGTTTGGTGAAGCAGGCCGAGACATGGCGAGATTCCAATCCGGTCGAGTTAATCGCGGCTGCGTGAACTTCTTCGGTCTTGGCCTTGGCATGGTCCGGCAGACTGTCACGCGCTGCCCGTAAAGCCATACTGGCCACGGCTAGAGTTGACTTAGTGGTTTTCATAGACCATTATCTAAGTCACAAGGTTAAGTGACGCAAGTTCTGAGTTATAGGTACTGTCGATGTTCTATACAGAGCAGACTTGTTTCCGTCTCACTTCACTTGTTGCTGTTCGCTGCCCATTGGCTCGTAGGCAATCCTTTTCCAGTTGCGCCGATGGTGGATCTACGCCGCATCTCTCCATTGGCGGCGACCGTTTGTCGAGCATGCAACACCGAGGCCCGTGTCACGCGGACACGGGCCCCAGTGAGTGTTGTCACAACCACAAATCCCCAAAGACATCAGCCTTTGGCCATTGGTCGCTCAGTATGAATGCGACCAAGAGCGAGCCTACTCCTCGAC
>CAYNQP010000240.1:0-6244 GCA_964399325.1 uncultured Pirellulales bacterium | reverse complement strand
TTTTGAGCGACTCAGATAATTGCTATCCACGAGTCCTCAACTCATTCCAATACGGATTCACCGTCCCACATATCATATAGCCCCGCGCACATGAGGCAGACGTCGGACGATATGTAGTTGGCATCTGTTCATCACCTATGGCGAGGTCGGTCAAGCGTCACGACGAATCGACTCTGAGAAATCACTGAGTCTCACAGTGTCAGAAATCAATATCTACTCAATCGCAATGTGGCATCTGGGCTGTCTAATAGAGGTACAAGATGCGACTGATACAAGTATCGCAATACCGTGAAGTGATGCTGCTGGAAGTCAACTTAAGTGGCTCACACAACTGACAACTCGAGGAGAACGATGATGAGCTGGAAGAAGGCATTCACCGACAACGCTGCCGATGTCCTACGCTTCTGTGGGTATCTGTTCTTGTTGTTGGATGCGATCGTTCTGTCGGTGTTCCTGTTCTGGTTATTGACAAAGGCAATCTGGTTCTTTGCCCATTGGCTCGACCGCGTCATTTTCAGTTCCGCCTGGTGATGGACGACAATATGAGCTTCCTGCGAAAGATCTATCGACGTGAAGAAAGCAAAAACCCTGAGACCCATGAAAACGAAAACCTGGACAGCGACCATGAGTTCCACCGTCTTATCGACCCAGCCGGAGGCATTGAGAGCGTCCACATCAAGAAGAAGTCTTGCTGTGCATGTGGTTGTTTCGGCCCTCCTGGCGGTCGGTGCAGCGAATCGGGTTGCGGCCGAATCAGTTGCACCCGTTGCCATTGCCACTGTGGCGGAAGCGAAAACCAATCACCTCTCGGTTGCGGCAAGAGTCTGTGCAGAGAACATGCGCACTATCTGCCCATGCCCGACGGTCGAACCGTCCCGTTCTGCAAACGATGCCACGGCCAGATCACCCGATCGAAAAGGTGGCGGGCTATCGGGAGAGCCCTACTGCCGCCGTTTGTGGAGGACCGCGACGATGACTAAGAACACCAAAGCATTGGACGACCTCGAGAACATCGTGCAGACGGGCAAGAAGCTCGGAGTCTTCAAGGGCCCGGAGGGGCGAACGCTGCTTCAGTGCTACAAACATGGCATTGTCGATGGATTCATCATTGGGCGAATTCGCCATCGCGTGGAGCGAGCCCTACGTCAACTCAAAGAACAGGGCAGTCCGTTTTCGCCCGCACAGCTGGATCGTGGAGACTTCGTGCTTGGCCTTGACTGGCGCCAGCGTCGGTTGTGGACCTTCATGCAGTATCTCAATGCCCACACGCTGATTGTCGCCGGCACCGGCGCCGGCAAGACGACCCTCTCCAAGTTCCATGCGATCCAGATCGCCCGCTTTGTCCACGGCATGTGGCTGATCGACCTTCGCAAGCGTGAGTACCGGGCACTGCGACCGGTGTTCGCTCGCCTGGGAATCGACTTGAAGATCATTCGGGGCAGGAAGTTTTGCATCAATCCGCTGCAGGTTCCCGACGGGGTCGAGCCCATCGAGTATGCCGCGACTGCAGCCGATATGCTCGTGAGCGTCCTGAACCTGCCGCCCAGGGCCTCAACGCTGCTGCGGACCACGATTATCAAGCTGTATCGAGCCAACGGGATCCTGGCCGGTGGCCGACGGTATCCGACACTGTTCCACCTCTTCGAAGCCATTCGTTCGGACCGATCCGCCAATGCCCAGGCCCGCTAGGCCGCACTCGACCAATTGGAGGCAATCCTGACGGCGTTGGGATCCGACATGTTGGGCTACCACTGTGGCTGGGACACCCATCAACTGGCGAGCCAGCATCTGGTCATGGAACTGACAGGACTGCCGGAGTCCGGCAAGGATCTTGTGCTTGCATACCTCTTGACTGCCCTGTTCATGTCGAGAATCGCCCGGGGCCTGTCCAATCCAAATATGGACCTCTGGATCGCCTTCGATGAGGCACAGAGACTGTTTAGCCAGCGGCAGGAGACGGCCGGCTATGGTGGAAACGCCCTGATCGATCTGTTGGGCCTGGTCAGAGGCACCGGGGTGGGGCTGCAGATATCGGTCCTGACCACACACGATCTGTCGCCGAACATTCCGAATCTGACCGCCACCAAGATCTTTGGCCGGTGCGGCTCAGTGGGCGAGTACACAACAGGGGTCGCTACATGGGACTGACCCGCGAGCAAATCGCCTAGTGCGCCCACCATATGGTTCCCGGCACCTTCGTTGGGCAAATGGCCGAAGGCAACTGGCGGCACCCGTTCGTCTTTCGCGTACCGCCTCTGAACCAGCTTCCGACAGAACGCCCTGCCAGCCGCCAGACAGACGATTCCAGCGGCGCCTGGATGCGGAGTTTACCACCTGCATGATCAGCCATCTTGAGGTTTGACGATGAAGCAATATCCAAACGTGAGTGACCAGCAGGCTGACGCAAGCCTTCAAACGCTTGTGACTGGCCCCGTGGTCCGCGCCACCGACATTGCTGAAGACAGTGACTCCCGTGAATTGCGTTGTGGAGGGGTCCCTGGAAGTTCGCCTGCCGACTCGCTGTCGCCGACCGCGCTGCGGTTGCTGCGCGCCGTGGTCGAGAAGCCTATGCTGCGATCAAGCGAATACGCCAAACTCGCCGGCATGAGTCCCAACGCCGCGGGCAAGGTCCGCCCCGTACTCATCGAAAAGGGTCTGATTCGAGAACACAAACTCGAGTCGAGCAAACGAGGTCGGGCGGCGATCCTGCTCGAAGCCCTTGAAGCAGCCAAGAAACTACTGGCCGAGACGGGAGCCATGTCGTCATGAGGGGCCAGACCCTGCACAACCTGATCGTGGCCCGGGCCAAGAGGCTCATGGAGGACTCGTTCGATCAAGCCTGGACCGAACACAAGTGCCACCGTAACGGGACCATTACCTTCTTCGACTTGTTCGGCCAGACCGGAGCGGTGCAGCTGGCGATCGAGGTGGAGACGACTGTCCGGCACGCCGTCGACAACGCCCGGAAAGCTGAGGCCGTCGGCGTACCCGTATGGTTTGTCGTCCCGCAACGGCAACTCCAGCGGACACTGCAAAGCAAGTTCCAGACGCTCGATCTGACACCTCGGGGCGAGCCAATCAAAATACTGCTCTTGGGCCAGTTACGACAAGCACTTACGAATTGTTTATCGTGGCGAATAGACAGATGGATAAACAATAAAAAAAGCCCTATACGGCCCATACGGCCCAATCCCGTGGAGGCGGACAACCATGCGAATCAAATGGAAGAACGTGATCGCTGCCCTGTTGACGATCACCCTGATCGCGCTGCTGCCCAAGCTCCTGCCCATGCTGGCGACGCTCGCAAGGAATCTCGGGACGCGGTTCAATTCGACCGGCAATCCGGGCACAGACATCCTGCCGCTTGGGATCATCTGCATCACGATCCTAGGGATATTCATCGCGCTGACCAACAGACGCTGATCCCCGCCAGAGTGAGGAGACTCAGCCCAATGGCCGTACGCACAATGAGATTCATCGCAAATCTCAACTGGCGCAGGTGGACTGAATTCTGCTGCCGGATCCGGGGACCGTAAGAACAAGGCCCGGCGGTGTGATGTGCCAACCACGTTGTCCAGACGCGGCACATCGCACCCAGTCGTAACCGAAGGCGGCTATTCGCGCCATACCGGGCCTCGGCCCTCATTGTACACGCGGACCCAGCCCCTTCAATAGCCATTATGCAACCGGGCGAAAGCCCATGAGATCTGGAGAAATGATCATGAATGACAAATACAGAAAGCAAGTGTGCGTGGCCCTGCCATGCCTGATCTTCCTGGTGATCGATGACAGTGGGAGTATGGCGGATCACCTGGCCGGGACGAACGACCCGAGGTACCTCTATGTCGAGCGTCTTATCGGATCGGTCTTGAAACAGCTTCTCGACCGGTGTACGGAACTTCGAGGCGATGCCGTCCAGATCAAACCGCGATACTTCCTGCACGTGATCATCTACGGCTCTCATCCACACGTGTGGGGCGATGGCTTGATGGATATCCGCCAGGTGGTCGAAAGGTACGCCAACAGCGGCAAGTCCTTCGGCCTGGGCGGCAAGGCCGGCGGAACCGATGCGGCGGCGGCACTCGAAAAGGCCTACGAGGTGCTCACGACGGCCGTTGCCGATGAGCGTTTTCGGTCCAGCTTCCCGCCGATTATCTTTCACCTGACCGACGGTGAGAGCGCCACCGACGCCACCGCGGTTGCCGAAAAGATCAAGCAACTGTCTACCGAAGACGGCAATGTCCTGGTCGTCAACACCTACATCGGGACCAGGACGAACCTCAACTACGCCGGTCCGGAGGACTTCCCCGGCTACGCGGACCTTTCCGACGTCGGCAAGAGCGAGGACAACATCCGCCTGTTCAACATGAGCAGCCCCGCCCCGCCATGTATCGGACAGAACCTCATCGAAGACGGGATATTTCCCAAGCTTCGACCTGGGGCTCGGCTGTTCTTTGACGTTCGCACCAAAGAGATGCTCAAACACGCCATCCAAGTCGTCGGCAGCCAGGGATCGCGGGCCGACCGTTGCGAAAGGTGAGATATTATGACAGAGAAAGGCAGAAACGACCTGACCGCCGTGACCGTCGTCTCACCGATGGAGGACGATGGCCAGGAGAAGAATCAGGACCGGGCGACCTGGCATCGTTCTCACCGGGTCGCCTGCGTCGGCGACGGAGTGACGTCGTCACCGTTCTCGGACGAGGCCGCAGAAGATGTCACAATCTGGAGCCCAGCCCTGTTCTCCGGCGATATCGAACAGAGACTCGGCTTTGTCTGTGACCTGCTCTACAGCCGGCGCGACGAGAAGCTGGCCATGGGTGTTCAGATTCCGGCCGGCACCTCCGACTCGATGAGTGAACTCCTCCAGGAGGCCGCCCACGAGAAGATCAAGAGCAGCTTTCAGACGACGATGGTGGCCGCTCAGTTTGAGCCACAGGCCGACGCGATCAAGGCCTCCGTGGTGCGATGCGGTGACAGCATGTTCGTTGCCTTTGACCCCAAGTCCGAGCCCCTTTGGTGCTCACCGCCGTCCTTCGGGCCCGCTGAACCGGCCCCGACACAGGATGGGGACCGGTGGCAATCCACTGCCGAGTTTACCTTCGGCCCGGGCGATGAGGTTCTGATCACGGTCGATTCGAGCCTGGCACAAGACCCGCTTCTGGCCCGACGGATGCAGATCGCCCCTGGGCATAGAGCTGGATTCTACGTGTGCCGTGTATTGGAGAAATGCCAACCCCTCGCAAGCCATACAGCCACCGACCCTGTTGCGGCGTGGGTGCTCAGGTACGGGGATCGTATCGTCGTTCCCAAGTACTTGATGGGCCGAGTCACGAAAGCAGGCGGCTGTTTCTGTGCCGTTGTACGTTACTCCCGGATGATCCGAAGCACCCGGGGTTCCTCTGCGCCGCCGCGATTATGTCGCGGCGGCGCCGTGACGGCCGTTCTGCCGGATCACTTCCGCAGCGGCCAGTGGTCTTACTTTGATGACGCCTTTCCTCCGGATAGCCAGTTCGTCCTGTGCAGCGATGGCTTCTATGGCTGTTTTGAGGGCATCAGCGAGATGGCCTCATGGCTGAAAGAACATCATGAGGCAATGTTTGACCTGGACAAGAGGACGGCCATCCTCACCGAGCTGCATGGCCAACTGCGTCAGCGCGGCCACGACGACGATATATCGTTTGTCTGGATCTTCCCGTCAGGCAAGAGTGGTGGCGCCTCCAAGAAGACTGAGAACCCCAATGAAGGAGCCTAAACCATGTCCTCAGAGATACTCAAGAAATGGCTTGCCGGAGGCAAATACGCCAAGGTCAACGGCTGCGTTGTCCGTCCCATGCCCCATCCCATCATCAAAGATGAACCCCTGGTGACAGAAAAGGGCCAGGCCGTCGCTGTCTGCCTGGCCGACGACAAAGGCAACCGATGGATACTCAAGCGATTCCACGCCGCCCGACAGCTCGATACCGACTACCTGACATCTGTCGGGGCCGTCCTTCCCAAGAAACCAGGTCTTGAGAGCGGAACGCAGAGGCAGATCCTGTCGTCCAAGGAGATCGGCCGACAATCTGGCTGCTTCTATTCCCGCGAACTGGCTGACTTCGTCAACGGGGCCATCCTTATGCCGAGGGTCGAAGGAACCGACTGGACCGGATGGGCCGACGACATCCGACAGGGCACCCTCCGTGCGTCTCGCTGGCAACGCTTGGCCTTGTGCGAAACGTGCCGCTCATTGTGATCGCGTTGC
>CAYNQP010000239.1:0-6295 GCA_964399325.1 uncultured Pirellulales bacterium | reverse complement strand
GGCCGGGAACTCAAGCTTTCGCCGAAGGAATTCAAGCTGCTCACGTTGTTCGTCACACACCCGGGGCGCGCGTTGAGCCGCGATGAGATTCTCAACCTCGTCTGGGGCTACGATTCCTACGTCGGCCCGCGCACCATCGACCGGTTCGTCACTACCTTGCGCAACAAGGTCGAGCCCGACCCTCACAATCCGATTTTCATCCACACCATCCGTGAGCTCGGCTACAAATTCGAGCCGCCGCAATAGTATAGGATGCCAGCATGGCGAGTCTTTCGCACAGGCAATTACCCGGCTCCACCGGCGCGGGAGGCGCGTTCTATGATCGTGCTCGCCACACGTCTGACGTACTCGTCGGGGTCGTCAGCAGCCATCTTCTTGATCCTCGGCAAGGCGGGCTGGGCCTTTGGGCCGATCTTGCCCAGAGCGATGACCACCAGCAGTCTCGCTTTGGCCGTCGGGTGCTCCATCGCCGCAATCAGCACGGGCAAAGCCACCTGGGCACTGCCCCAGTCACACAGCGTGTGGGCCGCCGCGATGCGGACCGCGACGGACGTGTCCTCCAGCCTCGCTCTCACCGCCGTCTTCGCGAGTTCCCTGTCCACGCTGTACCTGCCGTTGGCATGGAGACCTTCTACCGCCCAGTACCGAACGGCAGGGAACTCGGCCTCCAAACGGTCCACATAGATATGGTTGGCGTTCGGCCCTTCGAAGTTCAGTTGCCGCAGCTTCCAGAGCCGCTGGCGAAGGTTCGTGGCGTCGAGTTTGTCCTTCCAATGCCGGCCCCCCGCCGGCACCGGCCAGTCTGCGAAGGGATTCGGATCGAGCGAAAGGCTCCGTGGAAGAGTCAGCCCGACCTTCTTGGCGAGTTTCTGTGTGAGCCGGAATATCATTTCTCACACACCTCCTTGTCACGCACTCTGTCGTTCACAGGAACAAGTCGCGCCGACGCCAGATGAGGCCGCCGATGATGGTCGTAACGAGCAGGATGCCCGCCAGGATGGCCATGTTCCGAAGGGGCCAGCCTTCCCAGAGGTTCGAGTAGTAGATCAGATAGAAGAGCGTCACGCGGCTGAGGGACTGCAGGCCGGGCCACCACTGGGCGATGATTGCTACAAAATAGTTGAGGGTCAGAAAGGCCACCGAGACGCCCACGGCTGCGTACAGCCGGCGGAACGAGGCGGCGAACAGCAGCGCGAACGCGCCGAACGCACCGGCCAGCAACGCCCCGTTGACGACGATACGAAAGAACAGATCCAGCGGAATCGGCTCGCCGAAGTGGTACAGGTTCACGGCGGCGACCGTTCCGAGAAACATGACGCCGAAAAGGCCAAATATGCCCATGACGGTCAGCACCACCGCACAGAGGTAAACCTGCGTCTTCGTGGCGGGGCGACTCAAGACCAGCTCCATCGTCCCGCGCTGCACCTCGGCCGTGAGCAAGCCTGCGGGCACACCGACAGCGTAGAGCATGTTCAGGAACAGCACGAACGGGTGCTGATAGCCAATCGTCAGCAGGGCCGACATGCTGCCGGATTCCAGCATGTCCCCGCCCAGGGCCGTTTTCACAATCGAAGGAAGCATATTGATGAAGGACAAGAAGGTCCTCACGTTCGCATTGTCGTGCACGATAGCCGCAACGGCGATCTGCATCAGGAAGATGATCAGGGCAATCCCGCACCACGCCGGAAGCACGCGCAGGAGCCAAACCCGCAGCAACGCAAAGGGAAACGGCGGGCGTAATCTGTGGCTCATGAGCCGTCTCCCTTCGATGTGACGTCACGACCCGTTTGGGATGCGAGGCCGGGCTGCTTCGTGTAGTATTGAATGAAGGCCTCTTGCAGCGATGTCTGCGGCGTGGCGATGCGATCGACAGGCAACTGCGCGATCCACTTCAAAACGGGCTCCGCGGCGCCTTGGTAGGCCACGTGCAGCGTGCCCGGCTGCCGGTCGATCACGCGCACACCCGGCAGTTGGTCGGCGGGCACGTGTGGAGCGAAGGTGACATCGGTGAACCAGACCTTCAGGCGGTGCTCACTCTGTCGGACGATACTGGAAATGGGCGCGAGCTCCACGAGCCGGCCTTCGCGCAGGATGGCCGCCCGGCCGCACACGGCCGATACTTCGCTGAGATCGTGGGACGACAACAGGATCGTCGCGCCGGCCTCGGCGGCTTCGCGGATGAGGTCCAGGACGACTTGTCGCATGAGGGGATCCAGCCCAGCGGTGGGCTCGTCGAGAATCAGCACGTCCGGCTGATGTTGAAACGCATAGAGGACGCCGACCTTCTGCCGATTGCCCTTCGACAAGCTCCCAAAGCGCCGGCGCAGATCAAGATCGAGTCGCTCGGCCAACTCCTCACGCCGGGCTTTGGCACGGTCGCCACCCCCGAGTGCGGCCAGGACGCTGAGCGAATTCCGCGCCCGCGGCAGGGGCCAGATGTGAAACTCGCCGGGCAGATAACCGATCCGCGCGTGTTCGGTGGCACGACCGGCAACGACCGGACTACCCAATACGCGCGCCTCACCGCTGGTCGGCGAGAGCAGGCCCATGATGCAACGGATCGTCCTGGTTTTGCCGGAGCCATTGGGACCGAGATAGCCGAAGATCTCGCCCGGCTCGATGGCAAACGTCACGTCCTCGATGCCCCTGACCGAGCCATACCACTTCGTCAGCGATTTGACCGCCAGCGTTGCCATGGAGTGCATCTGCACGGGCCGGAGCCCATCCCCTGTGTGCTATGCCGTTCGACTGGTGATTTCGATCAGATGGTAGCCGAACTGAGTCTGAATGGGGCCGTGGACCTTGCCCAAATCTTCACTGAAAACGACCGTGTCGAATTCCGCGACCATCTGACCGGGCGAGAATGCGCCCAGATCGCCGCCCTGCCGGCCCGAGGGACACTTGGAGTGCTCCTTCGCGACCTCTGCAAAATCGGCGCCGCCTTCGATCTGTCCTTTCAACTCCTCGCACTTTTGCTGCGTCTCAACCAAAATATGGCGAGCTGTCGCGGTGGCCATACGATCTCCAATCTCTGCAATAAATCACTGTACTCGACTCAGCCCGCCGCTTCTCCGCCACGGCACACGTCATAGGCCCAAGCCATTCTTGGCGACTATTGTTGGGCCCATTGCCGACAAAAGCAAGAACAATCCCACTCTATGGGCCATTCGGGCCGGCACCGTCCGCAGTTGCATTCAGGCTCTTCTTTCGCCATGCTGATGACGGCGTCGAAACCAAGTCTGGCCGAGAGCATCATGAGGAGCACGATCATAAGCCGAGCGCGGGGGTTCACTCTGATTGAGCTGCTGGTCGTGATCGCGATCATTTCGCTGCTGGGGGCGGTGCTGATCCCAGCCCTGCACCGGGCCCGGATGCAAGCCCAGAGGGTCGTCTGTGCCGCGAACATCCGCGACATGGGCACGGCGGTGAATCTCTACGCTCAAGATTACGAGGGCCGGCTGCCCCCGATGAACGAGGTGCGGCCCACCCAGGCGGCCGGTCACTACACCCGATGGTTCAGGAGCGGCGATGACACCTGGTGGAACCTCGGCTTCGTCTGGCGGGCCGGCATGATCGGCGATCCCCGGGTGCTCTACTGTCCTTCCCCCGATGTGCGTTTCAAGTACAAGCACTACTCCGAGCCTAATTTCCCTTCGTCATCACTCGTCGAGGGCAATCCGGGCACGCGCATTTCGTATATGTGCAACCCCATCTGCGTGAGCAGCGAAGACCGGCGCCGCAAGTTCACGAAGCTCGACGAGTTGAAGGCAACCAAGACGCTGCTGCTTTGCGATTCCATCCTGGATGGTTCCATACCCCACAGGGGGGGATGGAACGTCATGGTGGGCGACTTCAGCGTCCGGCAGGTCTTCGATGCGCAGATACTGGAGCTGGTCCAGGCCCATCGCAACGCGATCACCGAGAATGACTACGCCCACTTCGACGAAATCCTGGATCTGATGCTCCGATGAATCCGAACGTTCGCTCCGTGTGCCGTGTCACGCGGCACGAACACAGCCCCCCTAATCGCTGGCCTGTCGCCCTGATCTACATCCTGAAGCCGAAGAAGAGCCAGACGAAGAATCCCGCGCCGACAATCAAGGGCAGTGCGTTCAGCACAAGTACGATAATCACCGGCCCCCTGGGGCCTCTGCCTATGCGCCAGATGCTCACCACGATACCGATGACGTTGCACAGCGCCGCCACGGGAAACAGGAGCTTCAACATCCCTCCTGCGTCCGTCCAGACAAGGTAGTAATCGCCAAACAAAAATACCCAGTAGACCACCCAGTACACCAGGACGGTCAGTCCTAAGACTATCGCGGCCATCAAGTTCCTTTCTTCACAATCGTACGGCACTAACCTACGGTCAGCCCGGCCATCCTGGCAGAGTCCAGTCCTTTCGGCGTAGGTTCCAGCCTGCCGTCCGTCACCTGCACGAACTTGAGGCAACGGAGAATATCCACGCCGCGTCTATGTGCGGGGTCATTCGAGGACGGCCCGGTCATCTCCAACGCGAGCCTACGCAAGAGCCAAAGGCGATCGGAATGTCAAGGCCGACAACGAGGTCGCCCTGCGCTGCTACCGGCGCCTGGGCTTTGAGATCGTCGCTCCCTACGGGGAGCTCAACATCGAGCGCAGGACATGAGGCCGAGACGATCAAGCCTTTTTGGCGCGGACACCTGTTTGTCATTCTGAGGCGGAGCCGAAGGATCTGGCCTTCGCATAGGAGGTTTCTATAGATCCCAGCCCAGGTCCTTCGCGGCGCTCAGGATGACACGTATAGCGAGAGGACTCATCTGAACCGAATGAGGTCCGGATGGTAGCCAGTCGGCAGCACGCTCAAGCCTTGCGAGCGCGGATCAGGGAGTTCATGCCTTCGTCTTCGTGCAGCAGTTCGATGTCGGTGAAGCCGGCGCGGGTGAGGTCGTCGCGGTATTCGGGAAGCGTGTAGGAGTTGCCAGCCTCGGTGCCGACCAGCATATTGACGGCGAACAAGGCCCCCATCGGCGGGTGCGTGCGGGATATGTCCATCACCACATCACGAATCACCAGGGCCCCGCCCGCGGCGAGGGCTGCGTGGACCTTGGCGAAGATGGCGAGGTTCTGCTCGCGGGAGTTCTGGTGCGTGACGGCACTGAGCCAGGCCAGGTCGGCCCCGCCCGGCAACTCGTCGAAATCGTAGTCGCCCGGCACGAGCGTGACGCGGTCGATCAGGTGTGCAGCAGTGAGACGCTTCTCGGCCAGGGGGATGACATCGGGCAGGTCGAACAGCACGGCAGTCGCTTCCGGGGCCGCCAGCAGGAAAGCGATGGTCCAGGTCCCCGACGCGCCGCCGATATCGAGAAGACGCTGGAATCTCAGCGGCTCCAGCTTCGCGACAACGCCCGGCGCAGCGGCAATGGTGAACGTGTTCATCGCGCCGATGAAAGACTCGTCGTCCGCGGCCGAGCCGCGAATGCTGGGCGTTCGCACCGGAGGCTTGCCGTCCCGGACGACTTGCGCCAATTGGGCCCAGCGGCGCAAACAGTTGGCCAGGTGCCGCCCACCCGGCAGGACGTTCACGGGTGACTTCTCGCTGAGCAGATCGGCTACGGCGCGCGAGAGGGTGTAGGCGTCTTTCTCTTTCTCCAGCAATTCGAGAGCGACCAGGGCGTCGAGCAGAATGGCTGTAGCACGCGGGTCGGCGTCGATCCGGGCCGCCAGCATCAGGGCCGTCATGGCCCGACCGTCGAGCGCGGTGAAGACGTCCAAATCGGCCGCGGCGGTAATGACACAGGCCGGCTGAAACGCCCGGACCATTTCCATGAGTTCTGCCGCCGTCCATGATTTCGCCATCGCCGGACCTCCTGCCCCACAAAAAGACTACCTGAAGTCACTTGTCGCTACCGTCTCGCGGTGCGTGCCTACACCGGCGACAGAGGCGACGGCCGCTGCGGCAGTTGCCGGCGGAGTTCGTCCAGCTCCCGCCGGACCGGCCACTGACCGAAGGCCAACACGAACGGCATGATAATGTTGAGCACCGGGATCAGAGCGAGCAGGCCGAGGGCCCAATGGTAGCCCGCCTTGGAGAATACCTTGCAGTAGATGACCGCCTTGATGATGAGGACAGCCAGCGCCACCACCAGCGCAAATACGACGATGATGAGAACGGCCATCGGGCCGAGAGCCTGGATGAACTGCTCTGGATCTGAGTAACTGGTTTGCATGCTTTCTTCCTTTCCAACAATCGGGCCGTGGTGGGGATACCACCGGCCTGCGTAGTATAGGCGGCGCTCGCGGAGCGGACAACCTG
>CAYNQP010000238.1:0-6312 GCA_964399325.1 uncultured Pirellulales bacterium | reverse complement strand
TGCCAGCAAAACCTTCCCGATTCGCTCCGGCCGCGTCCGCGCTTCGGTTTCTGTGCCCCAGACATCCCATCTCTCCCAAGTTTGGCTTTGTTTTGTATAGTCGCTTCGCGAAGTGCGAAGTATGAAGTGTGAAGCTGGGAAGCCCGACGCTTGGCTTGTGCCGCTTGATACTTGAAACTTCAAACTTGAAACTGCGGCCTCCTCCCTCCGGCCTACAGCCGGGAATTGGTTTTGTTTTCCCGCCCGCGTCCCGTTTTCGATCGAGAAATGACGGAAATTGGCTTTGTTTTGCACAGTCGCTTCGCGAAGTGTCAAGTTTGAAGTGTGAAGCTGGGAAACCCGACGCCCGGCCTCTGGCCGGAAATTGGCTTTGTTTGACATAGTTGCTCCTTGTGTGCGGGCGGTGCTCTTCGGACGAGTGCGGCGTCGTGCATGGTGTCAAATAATCAATAATCAATCATCCTTCATCAATCCAAAGCTCTCTCTATAAAAGGGCGGCGTTGCGTGTTTCGAACGAAAAACGCGCCCCACAAAATCGCCCCGGCGGCCGTAACCTCTGGTCGGTTCGCGAATAAGAAAATCTTCCGTGACAGCCATTTTGGGTTCTGAAGCGTTGCCTGAATTGAACGATTTTGAGGCACCCGAGGATGCGGGACCGACAAGGCGGGCCGGAGGACAGAAGAGCACCGGCGGAGCCCCGGCAGGGGCGAATTCGCCGCCAGTGGCATGCTCCGCTTCCACTGTCATCCCGAGCGCAGTCGAGGGATCTGGCCACGAGATAGACGCGCGCTTGGCCCGCAGCCAGATTCCTCCGTTTGGCCTTTGGCCTCAGTCGGAATGACAAGCGCGGCGTGCGAGCACAGGGCAATAGGCTCAATGCCGTACCCTGGATTGGCCGATAAGACTATTTTCGGGCGTGGTCTTCGGTTTCTCTGAAGGCGCAGGAAAGGGAGCACGGTTCAATGACGTTGCCGACTGAAATCGCGAGGCTCATCGAGACGTTCGAGCGGAACAGAGACGCCTACCGCCAGAGTCCTTACAACGAGACGCAACTGCGACGCAATCGTCTTCTTCTGCAAGTTTCACCGTGAATCCTCGCTCACAAGCGCCTTTGACCGTCCCGGCACCTCTGTCTCTTGTCCTCATGCTGATCCGCGTCGTCCAGTCGGGATCGTGGCCACAATCCGGTTCTGTAAGGCGACGCGGAGTTGCCTCGGCGTCTCGTAGACAATGTGGTTGTACTGTCGAGTGTCAAAATGGACCTCGTTGAGCCAGTCTTTGTGGACGGTCCAAATCACCGGGATGCCAAGGCCTTGTGCAAAACCCGCCTCGTAATACACGCCGCCACGATTTCCCGTGAAGTCCGCGACCACGAAGCGACTTCTCCGTATCTCCGCTACGATCTCGTCGCAAATCTTGTCATTGTGCTCTTTCTGGTCGATGCGAAGCGCCCTGAGGTCATTCGCCTCCTCAATTGCAGGTCTGAATCTGTTCTCCCAGAAGTCCTCAGTTCTTTCGTGAAACCACATCGCGACAAACACCTGTTTGCTGTCGGGGCTGCTCCGCTTCAATGCCTCAATCTTGTCCCAACCTTCCGGCATGATTGTCATGCGTAACATATCCGTCGTGGTGACAGCGTCTGCGACGTAGGTCATGGCCTTGAGTAGCTCAAACATTCGTACCATGTCATCAAGGTCGCGCCCAAATAGAATCGGATAGTCGGAGAGTGCCAAGCCTATGGTGTCGCAAGGGTGCTTTGTAAGCCTTCCAAGATTGAGAATGGCACGATCCATCATGTCGCTTGCCGTCCGTGGATACTCACTCAGCAACTCCGCAATTGTACTGCCGCCCAGAGTGGGCACTTGGCGCTGAGTTGTAATGGATACTCGGAGGTCCTTGAGACTGTGTTCCTTGACAATGGCGCGTAGCTTTGCGCGGTCCTCTGTACTCAACTTATCGATTTCTAGTTCCTCAAGTCCCGAGACGGAGTACTCCCCGCAAGTGGGGCAGCTGACGCTGCGTTGATCGGAACTCGCCTCCGGGTCTGGGTGGCACACGCCTTCACTGTGGCATAAAGGGCAATTGCTTCCTGTCATGTCGCGCTCCTTCCCAAACACTGATGCCGCTTCCATGCGCGTACCCACCCAGACCTACCGGTGCGAGAAGCGCCCGTCCCACAACATAGCCACGCGTAGGGGTCCCTGGTCATTGATGGCTAGGTCAGTGGAGTATTTCGAGTCTGAAACGATATACCTTATTGGGGTCCATGGGAGCTTCAGTGATTATGCTGCTTACGGTGGACTGCGGAGACAGCACAATGGCCCAATCGTGCAGGCGTCCGCGCGTCGCGGTCTGTGGAAGCAGGTCAACATTGACGCCGCTCACCAGCGGCGCGTAGGCAAGATGACGCCTGGCCTTAACCAGAATCTCGAACCCGTAGATCTGCGGGGCCGGAATGACGCGGATGTCTTCGATGTACTCGCCTGCACCAAGATCGGCTTCAATTGCCCCGCTACTATTAAAGATGCAGGTTGGCCGAACACGCGCTGCAAGGGTTGCCAGGAATTTCTCATCCAAAACCGCGTTCCGAGCTGAACTGTGAACCCACGCAGCCGCGCCGTAGAATCCAACCACAATGGCCACGATGAGAGCAGCGACCCCCCGCCACGGCTCTACTTGCTTGAGAAAGCCCTTTAGTCTCTCGGTCATCATGGTTGTTTCCTCGCGCCATCCAACAAGAGTTGAACAGTCCGCATGGTGCGCGAAACAGGGACTGCTCGATCCCACAGAAAAGATTCTCGTGCCGTCTCGTTCATCCGCGACGCCTTTCGGTTCGGTGAACTACCCCCCTTTCGCTCACAGCAGAGATCATCGCACGGGGTGTCAGGCATGTCAACAGGGTCGGCGCAGAAATCATGGATGTTCTTCCGGAATGCGTCATAGACCGGATGCCGGGAGTCTCGCCTTTTCTGCGTCCGCTGGGCCCACACAAAACCGTCCAAACAAGCCCGTTGACGTTCGCTCAGGCCGCGGCACAATGGTGACGAAACGCTGCAATGGCACAAGGATTTGGCGGCGGCGAAGACGCCAGATGAGAAGAACGCGCTCCAGCGGCAGATCGATGCGACGGATAAGGAGATCGACCAGCTTGTCTACGAGCTGTACGGCCTGAGCGACGAGGAAATCCGGATTGTGGAGGAGGCCACCGGCCCTGGCGACCGTTGAAGAGGGCATGGCAGCCCTCCGTGGACGTCCTTCGCGACTTGTCGGTGGCCCGGAATCGGGATGGACGCGCGCGTCGGTGGGAGGTATACTCTGGGCACGGTAATGTTCAACCACTTAGGAGCATGCAGGCTATGGCCGCTCAAGAGCAATATGTCGTTGACGCCGATGGCAAGAAGACGGCCGTCATTCTCTCGTTGGAGCGCTATCGCGAGCTGATGGAGGACGTGCACGACCTGGCGGTCGTGGCCGAACGCCGGGACGAGCAGCCGGTCGACCTTGCCGAGATGAAGCGCAGACTGAAGAAGAATGGCCTCGTATAAAGTTGTCTTCAAACCGTCCGTCGAGAAGGACCTGCGCGGGCTGCCGCAAGCGGTCGTTGTGCGTGTTCTCGACCATGCCGAACAGTTGCGAGAGGATCCCTTCCCCCGAGGATCGCGAAAGCTGACGGGCGCGGAACGCTTGTATCGGGTCCGCATTGGCGATTACCGCATGATATACAGCGCCGATCAGGAGCGTCGGGAGATAATCGTCCAATACGTCCGTCACCGACGAGACGCCTACCGCCAATTGTGACAGCCCGCTTCGGCCTATCGCCTCAGCCCCACCGCAGCAACCGCCGGTCATTGGTGGGCGGGTGCTTCTGACCCTGGGTTGCCTCGCTCCGGACGGCAAGCAGCGAGGGTGGGAAAATCGCGGGTCTGGATGGTTGACAGGGGCGGGGGGATGGATTATTCAGTCGGGCTGAGGCGACGGCACGGTCGGGCGGGTGGGGGCCGGTGCTTTGGATAAAGGAGTATGGCATGAAGGTACGAATCGAGGATACGTGCACCGCGTGCGGGCTCTGCTGCGACACCTGCCCCGAGGTCTTCGAGATGGGCGACGATATGGCCACCGTGATCGTGGACGAGGTGCCGGCCGATTTCACGGATGTGGCACAGCAGGCGGCCGACGAGTGTCCCGTCGAGGCGATTGTCGTCGAATAGGTGCAGCGGATGCGCTCGTTTGCGTGGCACGGGCGTCGAGACGCGGGAAGATGCGCTTGCGCTCGAAGGGAGGGAGAAGCACTGAAAGTCCCTCCAGTTGTTTTCCGCACTCCCCCTCAACAGGATTCCCTGTCATTCGATTGTCGCGGTTCGTGACGGCGATGCTGTTATGTTGGGATCAGCCGGCGGAAAGCTCGCGACTGCGCTCGGCGGCACGGTGCAGCGCCTTCGAGACGGTCTCACTGAAGCCGGCGGCGCGAAACACGTTGACCGCCGCCTCGGTCGTGCCACCGGTCGTGGCTACTCGGGCGGTGAGCTGCGCGGGGGTGTCACCCTGGCCGGCGGCTTTCTCGGCCAGCAGGGCGGCGCCCTTGGCCGTTTGCAGCACGAGGGTCTGGGCGTCCTCTGCGGGCAGGCCCAACTCCACGCCGGCTTTGATCATCTCTTGCATGAGCAGGAAGAAATAGGCGGGGCCCGATCCGCTGACGGCCGTGACGGAGTCGAGCAGGGCCTCGTCCTCCACGACAATCGCTTTGCCCACCGACAGGAGGATGCGTCGAGCCTTCTCGACCTTGGTTCTGGCCTTGGCGTTGGCATAGAGGGCGCTGGCGGCCTCATCGACCCAGGCGGGCATGTTGGGCATGACGCGCACGATGGCGAGGTCGCCGAGGATCGAGGCGATGAGCGACGTGGTGATGCCGGCGGCGATGGAGATCACCACGATGTCATCGCTGATGCTGGTCTTGATGCTCTCCAATGCGTCCTTCATGTTTTGCGGCTTGACGCTCAGCATGAGCACATTGACCTTGGAGGCGAGGTCCGGGTTATCCGTCGCGGGCCTGACCCCGTAGTGCTCGCGGAGGTACTCGATCCTCTCCGGCCGCACGTCGCTGACGTACACCGCGTCCGGTCGGTAGACACCGGCTTTCAGGATGCCGTTGATGAGTGCCTCGGCCATGTGCCCGCTGCCGATGAAACCGATCGTCTCCATACCTTTCTCCTTGTCTGAGTCTTCGAGGTCGCTGCGGCCGGACCGTTGATTTTAGAGGGGTAGGATAGCCGCAATGCGGCCGGAATGCAACGCCCATGCCGAAGAGGCGGGCGAATCCATCTTGATCCGTGTCATCCCGTCAAGAGCTCGAACTGCTCCTTGCTCAGGCACTGGCGCAATTTCTGCAGTGCGGTCAGTTCGATCTGTCGGATCCGCTCCTTGGTCAGGTCCAGTTCGTCGCCGATTTGCTTGAGGGTCTTGGTCTTCTTTCGGATCGATGTGCCGATCAGGCCGAAATGGTGCAGGATGACGTATTGCTCGCGCTCGTCCAGCTCTTCGCGAATGACTTCCGCCAGACTGTGCCGGGTCCGCTCGATGGCCAGGACGTCGGCGGTGGTTTCCCTGAGGCCCCGCTGGATGGTGCCGAGGGATTGGGCCCGCTTGCGGGTCAGCTCGGTGCTTCGGCCCGAGACCTTGGCATATTCCTTGGCGATATTGAGCGACGCCCGCCGACTGAATCGGAATCCCTTGGTGTAATCGAATTCCTCGACCGCTTGGATCAGGGCAAAGTTGCCTTTGCTGACCAACTCAGAGAAGTTGGCGCCGTCGCCGGTGTGCTTGCTGGCGATACTGACCACCAGACGCAGGTTGGCCTCGACCAGCGTGCGATGGATTTCTCCGGCCTGCTCCAGATAGCCTTCGAGCTGGGCCAGCAGCGTGGCCGAGACGTTGTTCAGCTTGATGCGGTGACGTTCCCCGGCGACCAGATACTTGAGGAAGTTGTACCGTCTGAATAACTCGATCTCCTGGTCGCGGTTCAAGACGGACGTGGTCTTGAGGATCTGCATGTACTCGGGCAGCAAAGCCTGTCTTGAGCTTGCCGAAAGGTTGTGCCCGACCAGTTCGAACGACTCCATTCGTCTGTCCGGCTCCGGCGTCTCCAGACGCAACGGCTTGCCCAGGATGCGTTCTTCGGCCTCGTCCTGCAGGAACTCGTCACTGGGGACAAATTCGATCTTCTTGGCCAGCAGGGCCATGGCCCGTCGCTGGTGAACGATGCGGTAGATGGTCGCACGGCTGCGATCGAAGCGCTGCATCAATTGCCGAACGCCA
>CAYNQP010000237.1:0-6343 GCA_964399325.1 uncultured Pirellulales bacterium | reverse complement strand
AGCGCGGCGGCGGAAAATCTTGGTCACAGGGAAAGTTTCTGACGATCCGATTCCAACCAAGTGCGCCGCTCTTCTCGTTCTGGCCGAACGCGGGGGCCGCCTGGGGGATGAGCACGGACTCTGGGATACATGGACAGCACATTGGTGTTGCGGTATGATTGGAGTCAATTCATGTGACCCCGGCGAATTGGCGATAATTGGGAGGATGACCATGAGAAGGTTCAAGAGAGCTCAAGCAAGACAGGTGGTGGCAAGCCGCCGTTTCAGACGTCGTTTGATCACGGCCGGGACGGCCGCCGCCGTGACTCTGGTCACCGGCTCCGGCCTGGCCAAATCATCCGCTGTCGAACCGGGTGATAAGCACCAGCTCGCAGTCGCCCAGGACAGTGACAGAGACCTACTGGCTGATCGCGAAGAGACAGCCGTTGGCTATCATCCGTTCAGAGCGGACCAGAACCGCAGTGGTGTTTCAGACGGGGTCGAGCTGGCTTTCCGTTGCGCGGCGATGATGGACAAACTGCCCCCTCACATCGAAAAATGGGAAAGGCCGCAGTTCGGTCTCGAACACTGTGACGTCTGCGGCGCGACCATCAATATGGGTGTCATGGGAATCACCAATCACCGGCTGAACCTGGAGGTCCAGTTTCCGATCATCGCGCTGCACTACATGGAGCACGGCGTTTTCAGCTACGTGGGAGAGGTGAACGATGGCCGAGTCGATGTCCCCAGACTCGCCCGAGCGATCGAGCTGCGGTTCCCCTGCGAGCCGGACGAGCATCAGTTGTCACTTGACCACACCATAGAGTCCCTCGGGCAAATCGCACCGGATGCAAACGACCTCGACGGCGACCTGCTGGCCGATAGTGAGGAGCTGGCGGCCGGCCTGAATCTCTACCATGCCGATCAGGACGAGAACCTCGTGCCCGACGGAATCCAGTTGGCGCAACGATGCGCAGAGATCCTTGACCAACTGCCGATCCTCGACCCGGACACATCCGACGAAAAAGGTATCTACAAGATCAGCTACATGATGAGAGGTCTCGAGTGGTGCGCGATATGCGGTGAAGCCGTCAACATGGGATACTGGCAGGTGGTCAACGGGGCGTCGGGCGCCTCGATAGATGTCCCCGAGATCGCTCGGCATTTCATGCAGCATGGCTCGTTCAGCTATCTCGGTGACGTCCACGTGGGCAGCCGGACAGAGGTGGCCGCCCTGCTGAAGATTCTCGAATGGCCCTCCGCCTGTGGCGACTTGGGCATCCCGTACGAGCCTGCCGACCTCAATCAGGACTGCGACGTTGACATTGAGGACTTCACTGAATTCGCCCAACGGTGGCTGGACTCTATCGAGCCAAATGCACAATGATTCATAGCAGGTTTAAAGAAGGTATATCCTTGGATCTGGACCCCGCCGTCAGAGAGAATATCCAGGTTCTGAAGACCATCGATTTCGAACTGGCTTACCTGGCTCTGCTGACGCGCTATGGGATCAAGCCCATGAGCCGGTGGGAGAAGCCCCTTGACGAGCCCGGTTTCGATGCCCTCTAGCGGCTTGGCCTTGAGACCCGGCGGGTGCGCCGCACGGTCAGGATGGGCAAGGCCTTCGACGAGATGATCTTCAGCCTGGCGCCGGCGTACGTCGAGATCTACGCCAACCACTTCGCCGACCAGCCCGTGGACAAGTCCGCCGAGACGGTCCGAATCGAGGGATTCCTGTTCGGCTATCCCCCGTGTTGCGTCGCTCAGTACGTCAAGCACCACTATGCACCAAACGAGTTCCCGACGCATAAGCAGGAGGCGTTGTTCCATTGGGCCTGCAAAGGCTGTCAGATCACCCCTCTGCTCCTGCCCGCATACGAAGATATCTGCCGGCTCGTTGAGGAATGCTAAGCGCAGGCCGGGCCCCCCACATCGGCTCCGTCCTCAGAACCCATCACTCCGCGAATCCAGCCTAGATGCTCCATCCGCACTTTTCGGCCGCAAAACCCGTGGGCGTGGGCAAATTGCCGAAAAACCTCTTGAGAAGGTTACCGCTGTTCTCATAAGATACAGGGTTTCGGAGTGGAAGGACGAAAGTCGTTAAAACCTTTTTGGAGGTTGAAAAGTGGCAGCAACGGGCGACATTCGGAACGTAGTCCTGTTAGGACACGGCGGCAGCGGAAAGACTTCGCTGACCGAAGCAATACTCTTTAAGACCGGCACGATCAACCGGCTGGGGAGTGTTGATGACAAGACCAGCATCTGCGACTACTACGACGAGGAGAAGGAACATCTACACTCCATCCTATCGGCGATCGTCCACGTCCAGCACGCCGGCAAGCTCATCAATATCATCGACACGCCCGGCTATCCGGACTTCACCGGCCCGGCGATTACGTCCATCCCGGCCGCCGAAACGGCTATTATCGTGATCGGCGCCCCGGCGGGCATTGAGACCAACACGCGAAAGATGTTCCAGTTGGCCCGGGAAGCACAGAAGCCCTGCGTGATCGTCATCAACAAGATGGACGCCGACAACATCGAGATGCCGGAGCTAATCAAGGCTATCCAGGAGACTTTCGGGGCCCAGTGCCACTGCGCCAATCTGCCCGGGCCGGGCAGGAATTCCGTCATCGACTGCATCGTCAACGACAGCGGGGACTCTCCCTTGATGAGCGTGGCGCAGGCCCACACGGAACTGATCGAGAGCGTCATCGAGGCAGACGACGCTCTAATGGAGCGCTATCTGGGCGGTGAAGAGATATCTTCCGATCAGGTCGCCTCGGTCTTTGTCAAGGCCCTTCAGTCCGGCACCCTTATCCCAATCATCTTCACGGACTCCCGCAACCAGGTGGGGGTCACTGAACTGCTGGACATCGTCGCCAAATACACGCCGTCTCCGGCCGAGGCGGTGCCGGCACAGCTCGAGGACGGCGAGAACGTCACGCCCGTCAGTGCGGACAGTGCAGGTCCCTTGGCGGGACTGGTCTTCCGCGTCGCGTTCGATCCGAAATCCAACATGAAGTACGCCAACATCCGCGTCTTCAGCGGCGTTCTCAAATCGGACACCGCTCTGCTGCGCAATGACGAACGCAAGAGCATTCGCCCGGGACACATTCTCAAGTCCCAGGGCGGCGACAACAGCGAGGTGGAGGCTGGGGTGGCCGGCGACATCGTCATGCTCGCCAAGGTTGATGAGCTCCGGACCGGTGATCTCGTGCATGACGGTCACGTCGCGGGCAAGTTCACTATGCCGCCCGTCCCCGACCCGATGTTCTCCCTGGCGCTGGAGCCCGTCTCACGCGGCGATGAGCAGAAGATCGGCGGCGCCCTCGAGAGGCTCAGCGAGGAAGACCCCTGCTTCAAGACGACACGCGACACGCAGACAAAGGAGTTGGTGGCCCACGGTCTCGGCGACTTGCACCTTCGTATCATGCTCGAAAAGATGGAGAAACGCTTCAAGCTCTCGGTCCATACTAAGGAGCCTAAGATTCCGTACCGCGAGACGATCATGGGCAAATCGGAGGGTCACTATCGCCATAAGAAGCAAACCGGCGGCGCCGGGCAGTTCGGCGAAGTCTACCTCCGCGTGGAGCCGGCCGAACGCAACAGCGATCCGCCCATGCAATTTAGCTGGGATATCTTCGGCGGCTCCGTTCCGGGCCAGTACGAGCCGGCCATCGTCAAAGGGATCAACGATGTGATGCAGTCCGGCATCGTAGCAGGCTTCCCCATACAGGATGTCAAGGTCTCGGTCTACGACGGCAAGTACCATCCCGTCGACTCCAAGGAAGTCGCGTTCCGGGCCGCGGGCAAGGGCGCCTTCATCGACGCCCTGGGCAAGGCCAAACCCGCCCTGCTCGAACCGATTGTCAACATGGAAGTCGTCATCCCGGCCGAGAACGTCGGCGACATCACGGGCGACTTATCCTCCAAGCGTGGACGCGTGGTCGGCCAGGACATGCTGCCCGGCAACTTCATCGCGATCAAGGCCCAGGTCCCGCTCTCGGAAGTGACCCAGTACACCAGCCAGCTCAAGAGCGTCACCGGCGGTCGCGGCAGCTACTCGATGACGCTGAGCCACTACGAGCCGGTGCCCCCGAACGTTCAGCAACAGATCGCCGCGCAATACACCAGGAAGAGAGAAGAAGACTAGCGGCTGTTCCATACGCTTACAGCGGGCCCTGTGGCAAGACGGCACAGGGTCCGTTTCATTTCCGGCATCGCCAATACCGACTCGGACACGAACTGAGGCGGGCATCACTTCGCCCAAGCCAGCCGGGAAACTCTGAAGATGACATCGACCCGGAGGTTTCTTCGCACGTCCGGGACAAATTGAATGCTCAGGTCAAAAACGCCACGATAAGGCACGACACCAGCCTCGGCCACTTCAAGCGGTTCGTGCCATAAGGCATTCCAATCGCTACACGTAAACAACCACGCCCAGAGGACGTGGCATTGTTGTTGCCCCCCAGAGGGGGGCTGTAGCGTGCCCCCACAGGAGGCACGCCCATTCCCTTTTCCCGCAACGATTGCCGTTTGACTATCTGAAGAGCCTGCCCTGCTCCTCGTGTCTCTCACGCTTTTCTTGGTATTGAACATACCGGCGAATCTTCTCCTCATCCAAGCCGATGGTGTCAACGCAATACCCAGGGGCCCAAAAGTCGTTGCCCCAATACGGCTTGACCTTCAGCTTCGGGAATTTCTTGAATACCCGAATTGCTGTTCTGCCCTTAACAAGCCCCAGGTAGTCTGACACCGAGAGCTTGGGAGGGATCATGGTAATCACGTGAACGTGATCGATCTGAATGTTCAACTCCTGGATTTCACACTGCTTCTGGCCGCTGAATACCCGGATGCACTGCTGCACTTCGTACGCCACGGCACCACCCAAAATCCGGTAGCGATACTTCGGCACCCAAACCACGTGGTATTGACAGTGCCATATCGCCTGTGATCGCTTCCGAAATCGGCTCATGGGATTCTCCTTAACTGTCGTTGCGGGAACAGCAACAGTATAAGGAATCCCGTGAACTGTCTTACGGCAGAGCCTTCAGACTCTGACCACGGTCAAAGACCGTGGAACTCCATGATGCAGTAGAAATCAAAACAGTGGAATGCCCGCGTCGCGGGCATGACTTCCTTAATTTTGATCTTTGCTCTTTGATTTTTGATCTCTCCTATGGGCGGCTGCGGAGGTAGAATGGCGCTGGTGTTACCAGAAGTCCGTTTGTAGTGGCGCCGTGAGGCGTTCTTGGCGGGGGCGAATGTGATTCGCTCCTGCCTATGCCCCATTCGACTTCGCTCAGAGCTTGCCCTGAGCATCGCCGAATGGGGCAGGCTCCTACGAGCACACTACGAACAGCGCGGGAAAGGAGTGAGTCATGGATGAGAGAATGAGAAAACGAAGGAGTGTGATCGCAGTGGTGGTTATCGTGGGAACGCTCGTCGGCCTGCTCGGCGCCAACGCCTGGGGGCAAGCCGGCGCTGCGGACCGGAGGGATATGGGCCCGCCCGGGTGGGTGGTCCGACTTCAGGAACAGCAACGGCAGGCCCAGGAGAAGATTGAGGACCTGAATCGCCACCGTGCAGAGCTGGCCGAGCTCGCCCGCCAGAAGGAAATGGAGATGCGGGAAATCGAGGAGGCCAGCAACGCCCGACAACGGGAAATTCAGGCCCAACTTCGGGAAATGGAGGAGATCCGAAAGGCCCGGCAACGGGAGATCGAAGCCCAAGTGCGGGAGATCGAGCAGGCCAGAAGCACCCAACAGCGGGAGATTCAAGCCCAACTGCGCGAGATCCACGAGGAAATGGCCGGTACCGAGAGAGGCCTCGCCAAAATCGAACGCCGGCGGGAAGAGGTCCGACGCCGCCTGCTGGCCCGGGCCCAGGAAGAATCGGCCAAGCTCGCCGAGCATCTGCACAACGTCCAGGCCCAGGCCGAGCAAATGCACCAAATCCTGGGAGCCATCACCCCCGGGGTCGGGCGCGCCCCCCGGCCGCGACTGAGACGCCCGGAGATGCCGGGAGAGCCCTTTGGACCGGTGCTGGAAATGCGGGAGCAGCTCGGCGATATCCGCATGCAGGTGCGGGAAACCAACGAGAGGGTTGAACGACTCGAAAGCCGACGACCGCCGCGCCCCGCCCCGCCCCTTCGAGACCAGGTCGAGCAACTCGGCAGTGAGATCGGCCGGTTGAGCGAGGGATTCGGGCAAATGCAGAAGAGCATCAATGCACTATCCTCACAACGCCGCCGGGGCACGGTCGGCAGTGCCGGATACAACTGGGGTTGGCAGCCATACCCCAACATGCATTACTACCTCTACTAACAGAAATCGAAACCGGGGCCTCCCGAGCCACCTCT
>CAYNQP010000236.1:0-6344 GCA_964399325.1 uncultured Pirellulales bacterium | reverse complement strand
CGCCGACCTGTTATCATACGGTTATCTCAACAGAGAAGAAGGGAGCACAAAATGGAGCGGAACAGAGATTTCCAGACCTTGGCCGCCGTGAGCGTCCTGGTAATGACCCTCTTGCGGCTGACCCTGGCCCAATACGGCGGCGGTACAGGCGACCCGAACGACCCCTACCAGATCTGGACGGCCGAGCAGATGAACGCCATCGGCGCCGACCCCAACGACTGGGACAACCACTTCCAGCTCATGGGCGACATCGACCTGTCCGCCTACAGTGGTGACGCTCTCAGGATGATCGGAAAACCATTGGGCGGCAGAGGGGGAGGAGGTGGTGGTCCGGCTTTTCAGGGCGTTTTTGATGGCCATGGCCACACGATCGCGAATCTCAGCAGGACTTCCGCCGGTGATGGTGGCGTTGGGCTCTTCAGATACATCAGCGGCCCCCATGCAGAGATCAAGGACCTTACACTGCTTCGCCCGAACCTTGACGCTGGGGGGGGCAGCAGCGTCGGTGCCCTTGTGGGCTGGCTTGAAGAGGGGGCGATCACAGGCTGCCACATTGAAGACGGCACCGTCACGGGGGAGCGCGCCGTTGGCGCCCTGGTAGGTTTCCTCACAGACGGGACCATCACCAATTGTCGGGCCAAAGGCAGCACGATCACAGGGAACTACACCATCGGCGGTCTGGTGGGCGATCTCCGCGGTGGGACAATCACAGGCTGCCACAGTCAAGACGGCGCCATCACGGGGTATGACACCGTTGGCGCCATTGTGGGTCATTCTACGGGCGGAATCATCAGCGACTGCCATGTCGCCGGTGGTATCACCACGGGCAGAGAGTGCCTCGGGGGCCTTGCAGGCGATCTGCGGGGTGGGAACGTCACAGGTTGCCATGTCAAGGATGCTACCGTCACCTGGAGCTATGACACCCGGGGAGATCGCGTCGGGGGCCTTGTGGGCTATTCGTGGGATGGGACTATCACGGATTGCCATGTCGAGAACGGTACTATCATAGGGAATGACTACGTCGGCGGTCTCGGAGGGGACTGCAACGAAACCACAACTGTGGAATGCCACGCGACCGGGATCGTCATTGGCAACGACTATGTCGGCGGTTTGTGCGGAATAGGGTCCGGCGTACGCTGCTCCGCCACAGCAACCGTCCTGGGTCACGATTACGTCGGCGGTCTGTTGGGCAGCGGCAGCGCCACGGATTGCTACGCGACCGGCAGTGTTGTGGGCAACAACTACGTCGGCGGTTTGGCCGGATACAGCGAGAGCGACGGCTTGACTCCCGATTGGCCCGGATTCTGGCCGGGCACCACCTTCTTTCCTGATAGCTCCGCGTTCAGCGGGGGCATCATCCGCTGTTATGCGGCCTGTATGGTGGTGGGTGATGCCATCGCCGGGGGCTACGACGACTTCACGGGTGATTTCGTAGGCCGTCGAGTTGGTGATCCTCTTTCCGGGGCCTACCGCGCCTCTGTGGGTGGTCTCGTAGGGTTTATCAATGACCCCGGGTATGTCATCGGTTCTTTCTGGGACGCCGAGGTGAGTGGGCAGCCGACGAGTGCCGGTGGAGAACGCAGGACGACGGCCCAGATGCAGACCGGTGCTACCTTCTCGACTTGGAACGCTGCCGGCAACGCGGGCGTCTGGACCATCGATGAGGGCCGTGACTATCCCAGGTTGGCGTGGGAAGACCGCCCCGGCGCCCCGATCGGATCGGGCCTACTGGCAGGGAGTGGAACGCCTGACGATCCCTACCTGATCTACACGGTCGAGGACCTGTGGTTCCTCACCAAATCCCCTGACCAGTGGGACAGGTGCTTCAAGCTGATGGCCAATCTCGACCTAGCCGAATACGCGGGCACGGGCCTCGCCAGTATCGGCTCTATGGCCCAACCGTTCACCGGCGTTTTCGACGGCAATGGGCACACTATCTCCGGATACATCAACACCGATGCCGCAGGGGGCTGGGCCGGGTTGTTCGGTTATGTCTATGGTCCCGGCTCCGAGCACGAATGGGGTAACATAGCCGTGATTAGCAACCTGGGTTTGATCGACCCCGTCGTCGATGGCCGAAAGATGGGCGACACAGGTGCCTTAGTCAGCATCCTCGATAAGGGACTGATCTCAGGCTGCTACGTCGAGGGTGGCTTGGTGGTAGGTGGCAGCCCGGGTGGTTTGGTGGGCTACAGCGGTGGCACTGTCAGGGATTGCTGTGCGAGCACCCGTGTGATCGGCCTGACTGCGGGCGGCTTGGTGGGGCGGAGCCCCTACGGGACGATTGTGAACTGCTATGCCACCGGGGCCGTGACCGGCACCTCCTACGTGGGCGGTTTGGTGGGCGGGAGCTCCCACGGGACGATTGCGGACTGCTATGCCACCGGGACCGTGACCGGCGCCTCCTACGTGGGCGGTTTGGTGGGCGGGAGCTCCCACGGGACGATTGCGAATTGCCATGCCACCGGGATTGCGACCGGCGGATCTGTGGTAGGCGGCCTGGTGGGAGAAAGCCGCGACAGCTCCATCGCGAACTGCTATGCCACTGGGACCGTGACCGGCACCGACGACCTGGGTGGCTTGGTGGGACTCAACGTCTACTTCAGTTCTATCACGGACAGCTATGCGATCGGGCACGTCAGCGGCAAGGAGCGTGTCGGCGGCTTGGTGGGGACAAGCGACAGGGGAAGTACCGTCACGGCCTCGTTCTGGGACGTCGAAACCAGCGGACGGGTGACCAGCGCCGGCGGGACGGGCTTGACCACCGCCGAGATGCAGACGGCGAGTACCTTCCTGGAGGCGGGATGGGATTTCGTGGGGGAAACGGAGAACGGGACGGAAGATATCTGGTGGATTCTCGAAGGACAGGACTATCCCCGCCTTTGGTGGGAGGCCGTGGATGAGTAGCGTCGCGGGGCAGATGTCCAGGGCGCGCCAGCAGAATCGGTGGGATGAATTCCACCCTACCGATCTGTTTTGCGGCCGGGCGAATGGTCTTTGACGCGGAGGAACTTGCGGATGATCTTCTCGCGCTTGCTGCCCGGCTTGGCTTTGGCCCAGGCCAGGAGCTTGTCGGCCAGGAGTAGACGCAGACCCAGCAGTTCCAGCCCGATCGGGATCAGCCACGAGCCGGGGGTCAGCGGGGTAACCAGGGCCAGGAAACCCAGAGCGATCAAGACGATTCCGAGGATCTTCCTGACGGTATGCTTCATGCGAGTTGGCCTGCCTTGCCATCGGTTGCGGTTGTGGTTACGCAACTCGTTACGGTTGCGTGCCACGTCCAGCGGCGCTTCATACGCATGACGCAACCGAAAGCTGAAACGCGCGGCGTAACCGCAACCGCCCGACGATTCACGGTGTTCGATTGCGGCGGGCCAGGATCGACTCGATTTCGTGCATCGTCCGATTCATGGCGGCCATGGTCTTGTTGAACGGACCGGCCGTGGTCATATCGACTCCCGCCCGCTTCAAGACCTCGATCGGATAATCCGAGCCGCCGGCCGCGATGAAGTCGAGGTAACGCTGCACCGCCCCTTCGGCGCCACTGAAGACCTCTTCGGCCAGGGCCGTCGCGGCGGTCAGCGACGTTGAATACTGGTAGACATAGAAGTTGTAGTAGAAGTGCGGGATGTAGGCCCACTCGACCGCGTACAGGTCGTCGATGTGACAGACGCCTTTGTCGTGGCCGTAGTAGTCTTTCAGGATCTTCCCGTAGAGTTGCGTGAGCGTATCGCCGGTGAGGGGCTCGCGCTGCTCGGCCTTCTCGTGCATCCGCAACTCGAACTCGGCGAACTGAGTCTGCCGGAACACGGTCCCTTTGATCCCGTCGAGATACTCCATCAGCAGGGACAGACGCGTGTCGTCGTCCTTGATCTCTTGCAGCATCTTATGGCTCAGCAATGCCTCATTGAACGTCGAAGCCACTTCGGCCACGAACGTGGAATAGTCCGCCAAGGGGAAGGGCTGGCTCTTGTTGGCGTAGTAGCTGTGCATGGTATGGCCCATCTCGTGGGCAAGCGTGCTGACGTCATCGTATCGGCCGTTGTAGTTGAGCAGAATATACGGATGCACGTCGTAGGCGCTGCCGTTGGAATAGGCCCCGGCACGCTTTCCCGGCGTGGGATAGACATCGATCCAGCGCTCGTCAAGGGCCTTCTTGACAGCCTGGGTGTACTCGTCCCCCAGCGGCTTGACGGCGTCAAACAACAGCTTCTTCGCCTCGTCGAAGGTGAACTGCAGATCGACATCTTTGACGACGGGAGCATACAGGTCCGAGTACTTCAGGGTCTCGACGCCCAACATGCGCTGCCGCAGCCTGAGATAGCGATGGAACGTGTCCAGGTTGTTCCTCACGTTGGTGATGAGAGCGGAATAGACCTCGGTGGGAATGTTGTCACTGTCCAGCGCAAGCTGCAAGCAGGAGTCGTAGTGCCGGGCGCGCATGTAGAATACGTGCGTCTGCAAATGGGAGTAGGTATCCACGCCGAAGGTCTGTTTGAACTTGCCGAAGGTAGACCAGAAGGCCTGAAAGACGGCCTCGCGATCGGCTCGGACGGTCGAGGCCCGATGAAGGGCATAGCCGGCCTTGTTGAGCGTGACCTCCGCGCCATCGCTGAGGGTGATCTGAGGATAGGGCATCTCCGCGTTGCTAAAGACCGAGTAGAGCGAGCCCGGCCCATCAGCCATGGGGGCGGTCTCGGCAAGAATCTTCTCCTCCGGCTCGGAAAGCTTGTGGGCCTTACGCCGCAGAATGTCGAGCAGATACATGCGATAGACCTTCAGCCCGGGCTCGGCAGCAATGAGTCTCTCGACGGTCGCGGCGTCAAGCTTGACGATCTCCGGCTCGATGAACGAGGCCTTGCTGCCGTACTCGGTCATAACCTGCTCGACCGCCTGCCGCAGCGCCAGATATTTCGACTGGCGCGTGTCCTCGTCGGATTTCATCGAGGCGTAGCTGTACAGCCGCCCGAAGGTCTTGGAGAAATCGCTGTTCAGTTCCAGGCAGGCCAGGAGCGAGGCAGGCTTGGACAGTTTGCCTTTGTACTTGAGGATTTCATCCAGCCGGCCGGCCAAGTCGTCCTTCGCCTGCTCCCAAGCCTGGTCGGACGAATACATATCCTCCAGCTTCCATTGATACGCCGGAGCAATCTCGGATCGCTCGCGCGTCTGGGCCGAGACGCCCTCCGACAGACAGAAGAAGACAACCGGCGACAAGACAGCAATAGCATCCAGCCTAGTCATAACACTTCCCCGTAATAGCATGCATTCCATTTCGTACCCCAGGAGCAACGCCAAACACCCAGACAGCGCTCTATGGTAGAGAATCCACCTGCTCGCTGTCAACCGTCGAAGCAACTGCGCAGACGGCATCAGGCATCGGTCGTCAGGGAGATGCGCCGGAACGGCACGCGTTCAGTTGGCGTATTTGACCTTTTGGTATTCGAGGAAGTCGGCGTACTGGCCCATTTCCAGCGCCGCGTCGCGCCGACCCTGCTTCTTCAGCAGGTCGATCTGCCGGCGCACGACCGCGATCGCCTCATCGTATCGCTTCTGAAACTCCAGCGATTTGCTCAGCTTCTGGTAATAGGCAAGGTTCTCCGGCTCAAGGGCCACCGTCTCCTCGAATGCCTCAGTGGCCTCTTTGAAGTTGCCCATGAGGGCAAGGGTATCGCCCAGTGAGTTCCAGACGAGAACCGCCCTCGGATTCTGCTGAAGATCGATCCGAAACCACTTCACCGCTTCAGCGAGTTGGGTCTGCGATTCGACGGGTCCGCCCATCCTTTGCAGCAGAATCCCGAGATTCATGTGAACCGAGGCAATCGCCGCCTGTTGGACCCCTGTCTCGCTGCGGTACTTGATGGCACTGCGAAACGCTGCCGCAGCTTCCTCCAGATCACCCTGCTCGACCCGCATGACACCGATAGCGTTGTAAGCCTTGATAGCCATCGAGGGATTCTGTTCGACCGCCTGCCGGTACCTCGCGATGCTCCGGTCGTAGTGGCCTTGGCTCTGCAACTCGGCGGCCTGTCGAAGATATCGCCGCGCCAATCGCTCCCTGGCGCCTTGCCGGACCACCGAAGTCAACATGTTCTCCACCGGGGCGTAATCATCGGTCAGGACCACATCGCGGCAACGGTCTCTGAGATACGCCATTTCCGTCTCATCCAGTACCCAAAACGCCAGATGCTCGTTGTATTCCCGCAGAACGCGCTTCGGGTCAAATTCCCGGTGCGTCGCGACGACCACATAGGTGTCCCGCAGCGAGGACAGACTAATCCGGTTCCCGATCACCCATACGCACGGGAATGTCTGTTCCAGCGTGTTGACAACAGCACCCAAGAACT
>CAYNQP010000235.1:0-6346 GCA_964399325.1 uncultured Pirellulales bacterium | reverse complement strand
CGACCACGAGGTATTGCTTGGGCCCGAGCACTGTCCCCTGTGCGAACGCATATTCGATGCCGTCTGTAAATGCACAGCCGGTAAGGTCTTCGGAAACGGCGCGGTTGTTGTAAAGTTCAACGAACTCGAGTGTCTCCTCCGGCTCGGCCGGATGGTACATGATCTCGCTGATGACCAATCCCCTGCAAGGCGGTGCGACCCAGAGGCATGTCAAAATGCAAAAGGCAAAAAGCAAAATGGCGGAATCGCCGGGGTTCGGCGATGACTTCCTTAATTTTGATCTTTGATCTTTGCTCTTTGTTCTGCAATATGCGTACCGGAACCAGCCCCGATTTCTCATAGCTGCGTTGTCCTTTCTCCAATGACGATAATCAGATCACCCAAGGTGCCTCCGTGAAGGTCTCACCTGAGAAGCCCCAGCGGAATGCTCTGTAATGCCTGTAACGTTGTCCAATAGCCTATTCTACCAAATTATACGCGGTACAGACGCAACATTTTGCCTCTCTACGCGGTTTCCGCCGGTTTTCTGATATCTTGCGTGGGCCCGATGCGTCGCTCGTCACTCGTCTATCGAGAGCGAGATCGCACCCCGAGGTCCGAGCGACGAGCCAATCCGAGCCGGGCCTCGCGACCACGATCAGGCCGGAGTGGGACTCTGGGCGACGTCCGGCTCCGGCTCAAGGGGACGGACACGCTGCAGGAGTTTGCGGATGTCCTCGGCCATCGAGTACAGGCAGGGCACGATCGCCAGCGTGATCGTCGTGGCAAAGAGGATGCCAAACCCTAGCGAGATAGCCATGGGGATCATAAACCGTGCCTGGAGCGACTTTTCGAAGATCATCGGGGCCAGTCCGCCGAAGGTGGTCAGCGTCGTCAGCATGATCGGCCGAAAGCGCCTGACCCCGGCCCGGTGGATCGCGTCGAGCGTTCCCGTGCCCGCGCGGGCCAGCCGATTGGCATAATCGATCAACACCAGCGAGTCATTGACCACCACGCCGGAGAGAGCGACCACGCCCATCATGCTCATAAGGCTCAGTGAATAGCCCATGAGGATATGACCCAGAACGGCCCCCACGATGCCGAACGGGATGGCGATCATCACGATCAGCGGCTGGTAATAGCTGCCGAACGGAATCGCCAGCAGGGCGTAGATCGCGAACAGCGCCAACAGCAGGCCCTGGAACAGGCTCCCCATGCTCTCGGTCATGTCCTGCTGGCGTCCCTCCCAACCGTAGGACAACCCGGGGAACTCCCTGGCCAATTGAGGCAGCACCTCCTCTTCCAGCGTCGTCTGTACCTGGCTGGTCTGTGACATCGGTTCGACGTTGGCCGTCACACTGACGGTGCGCCGGCCGTTGCGCCGATTGATCGCCGTATAGGCCCGGCCCCGCTTGATCTCCGCAATCTGCGTCAGCGGCACGTTCGTGCCGCGCGGCGTGCGAATCAGCAGGTGCTCCAGGTCGTATTGGCGAATCCGCTGTTCACGCGGCAGACGGACCTTGACCCGGATTTCATTGCGTCCGCGCTGCTGGCGCACCGCCTCAGCTCCGTAGAAGGCGTTGCGCAACTGGCGTGCCAACGTCTGCTGGCTCAGCCCCAGGCTGTGCCCTTCCTCGGTCAGGCTGAAGTCCAGTTGGCGTTTGCCCGGTGTGAAGCCGTCATCGATGTCCTTGGCATTTGAGAAGTCCGCCAGGCGGGTCGCCAAGGCTTCGCTGGCCTTGTCGAGTACGTCGATATCGCGATGACTCAGCTCAATCGTCAAGGCGGCGCCGCGGCCGGGGCCGCCTCGGTCCGACTCAAACCGCAGGCTTTCCAGCCCCGCGATGGGGCCGGTGCGCTCGCGCCACAATTTAATCACCTGCGTTGTGCTGATCGGACGAACGTCAGGATCGGTCAAATAAACCGTGACCTCGACGACGTTCTCATCAATGAGTGCAAAGATTCCTTTGACGAGTTGCTCGCCACCGTTGGCCTTGGTGGTCTCTTCAGCGGTCGCCACCAGCTTCCGGCAGATCAACTCGGCCTTGGACAGCGGCGACCCGTAAGGCAGTGTAGCTGTTACCACGGCGACATCCGATTCGACTCGCGGCATGAGGATCATGCCGATCCGGCCGCTGAGTACGTAGCCCAGGATGACGATGAGTACGGCTGCGCTGAGAGCGATGGTGAGCACACGAAACCGAATGCAGAGGTCAAGGAACGGAGCATACACCCTGTTGATGAACCGGTCGAGACCCGAGCTCAAGGCGTGCTGCACGGTTCCAATCAAGCCTGGGCGCTGGGAGGTCCGCCGACGGCCGTGAGCCAGGTGACAGGGCAGGATCAGAAGCGCCTCGACCCAGGAGATGGCGAAGACCGTGATGACCACGAAGGGAATCACCCGCCAGATTCTGCCCATGACGCCGGGAATGAAACACAAAGGCATGAATGCCACGATATTGGTCAGGATGCTGAACGTCACCGGCAACAGTACTTCTCGTGTGCCGAGAATCGCCGCCCGCATGAAGCTCATCCCGCGCAGGCGGTACTCGTAAACGTTTTCACCCACTACGATAGCGTCATCGACGACGATGCCCAGGGCGACGATAAAGGCGAACATGGAGATCATGTTGATCGTGACGTCCATTCCCGGCAGAAACAGAAAGCAGCCGAGAAACGCGGTCGGAATGCCCATGGTGACCCAAAAGGCCAGTCGCAGGTCCAGGAACAGCCCCAACAGCACCAGGACCAGGACCAGACCGTAGAAGGCGTTCCTCAGAAGCAACACCAGGCGTTGACGATAGATGTCGGACTGGTCCCTACTGATGACCCAGTCGATGCCGGGGGGCAAGTCCCTTTCAATCTCTTCCATGGCGGACCGCACCGCGTCGGATACGCCGATAGGCGTTTGCTCGCCTACGCGGTAGACCCCCAAGGCGACGGCGGGCAGGCCGTTGTAAGTGGCGTAGCGATCCGCTTCCTCGAAGGTGTCCTTGATCTGCGCCACGTCGCCGAGGGTCACGATCGCTCCATCCGCCGTGGTAATGACCGGAATGGTCGCGAATTCCCGAGCCCAGTCACGTCGCTCGTTGACGCGTAGCAGGATATCCCCCGCCGGGGTCTCCACCGTGCCGCCCGGGATCTCGACCGAGGTCTGGCGGACCCGTTGGGCGATGTCATCGAGTGTCAGGCCGTAGGTGCGAAGCACGTCCTGATCGATCTCGATGGCGACCTCATATCGACGGGCGCCGACCAGATCGACCTGGGTGATCTGCGGGTCCTGCAACAGGCGGTCGCGCACCTGCTCGGTCAACTCGCGCAGGACCCATTCGCTGGTCTCGCCATAGAGTTGGATTTGCAGCACTTCCCGGCGAATAATCCGCAGGCTTACCTCCGGCTCCTCGGCGTCCAACGGGAAGGTGATGATCCGGTCGATTTGCTGTTTGATATCCTGGTAGACGCGCTGCTGATCGGCGTTGTCTTCCAGTTCGGCCATCACCATCCCCATCCCTTCGGCGGCCGTCGCCGTGGTTTCCCTGATTCCATCCAGGCCGCGGACCGCTTCTTCGATGACCAGGATGATGCCCTGTTCGACCTCTTCGGGACTCGACCCCGGATAGGCCACCTGGATCGTCACCATGCCCAGATCGAATTCCGGGAATACTTCCTGCTTGATGCGGGTCGCCATGAAGAAGCCGCCCACCAGGAAGATGATCATCATCAGGTTCGGTGTGATGCGATTGTGGGTCATCCAGGCGATGGGCCCGTGGTATTCCCGGTGCTCGCCCTGAGGCTTCTTATGGCTCATCAGCGTCCCCCGCATCCTGGGTCACCTGGACGTTCCGCTCGGTGCTCTCGTCTTCGGCCCCTGCGATCCGCAAAGGCATGCCCGGCATCGGGGCCGCGATATCGGTCACCACCAGTTGTTCGTTCTCGACCAGGCCTGTGCTCACGAAGACCTCGTCGGGTCCGGAATAGGCGATTTGCACCGGTCGAATCTGAAGCCGGCTGTCGTCATCCACGATCCACACCGTGTTGTTGTCGCGAACGTACGGACGCTTGACGGGGAAGACGGATTCGAGTGTTCGCCCCTGGATCTGTGCTTGGACAAACGATCCCATCAGGAGTTTAGGTTTGTCGTAATTCTCAGATTTCAGGCAAAATGGATCGTCCACGACCGCCAGGAGGCGCGCCTGCTTACCTTCCGCTTCGATCTGGCCGTGAAGGCGCAGGATGCGCCCGGTTCGGAACCTTCTCGGGCCCCAGGCCAGGGGGTTGTAGATAGTCGCCGTCGAGCCGGGGTCCCTGTTTCTCAGCGGGATGGTCAGCCACTTGAGCTGATCGATCGGCACCTTCAAGTCGATCCAGGCCTCATCGGTCGCCATCAGACTGACCAATTGCGTGCCGGACGTAACGGTGGTGCCGATGTCAACGAGTTTCTCCTGGATGATCGCGTTGAATGGCGCGGTGATATCACACCGGGACAGGTCCAGCTCGGCCTTTCGCAGGGCGGCCTGCGCCGACTCTAATGCCGACTGTGCTGACGCCAGTTGCGGCTCACGCAGCACCAGTTCCCGATCTTCCTCCGTCACGACTTCTCCCAGCAGCTCGTATTCCTGCTTGGCGACGGCCCGGTTGCCCTGTTCGACTTTCAGATCCTTCAAAGCTCGGGCCACATCGGCATGTCGTTGCTGGACCAAAATCTCGTAGTCGCGGCGGTCGATGGTCATCAGCGCCTGGCCGGCGTGAATGATGCCGCCCGGTATGACCGCCTCGGACATCACCACGATCCGCCCGGCGACCTGCGGGTGCAAGGTCACTTGCTGGGCGGGGAGGGCCGGGCCCATAGCCTTCACGGCGGTCGTGCAATTGCCCTTCTGGACCGGGATCACCCGCACGAGCTTGGCTTGACGCGGCGGTCTCTGACGCTGCGCCTGTGGACTGGTCTTCATCTGATAACGATAGGCCGCTGCTGCTGCCACGACGATCACGATGACCAGTGCGATCTTGACGGCGCCGCCGACAAGTCGCGGCAGCAATCCCCGTGATTTCGCGTGTGTCGTTTCCTTGGAATCTGTCGGTCTTGCCATGAGAGTGCCTACTTGTCCTCGGTTGTGTTTGTGGAATTCGTCGCGGTTGGACTGAGATCGTCGACCTGAGCCAGTGCCGGTTGCGACAAGTCGCACGACCCGGCCACCGACCGGTACAGATCGATCCGGCGTTGGATCAGCGTACGTCGCGCTCGCACCATATCCCGCTCCAGCGATTGCAGCGACTGAAGCGATTCGAGCACGCGAATGTAGTCGGCTTGCCCCTTCATGAAGCGCTCCCGGTTGCGGTCGTAGGTCTGGTGCGCCAACTGAAGCTGTTGCCGGGTGCTTTCGAGCAACTGCTGCTGCTGCCGCTGCTGGGTCAGGGCGGTTTCGACGTTGGCCAGAGCGTCCAGGATCACTTGGCTCCATGTGTGTATGCGCTCGGAAACAACCGCGCGTTGGCGCTGGACCTCGGCCTTTCGCTGGGCGCCGTCGATGAGAGGCTGCACGGCGTTGGCCGCCAGATTGCCCAGCCAGTCGTTGAACAGATCGTGGACCGATGGTGACGACGTCTCAATGCTCGCCGACAGACTCAGGCGAGGGTACTGGTCCGTAATCGCGCCGGCCAAACGCAGATCGGCCGCCTCCACCTGTCGGTAGGCTTGGCGCACATCGGGACGGCGCAAGAGGACCTCGGCCGGGATGCCAAGATCGGGCATGGGCCCCAGTTCAGGTAGATTCACGACCGTTTCTTCCCACGCCAACTCCGGTCTGACGCCGATCAGGACCGATAGCGTGTACTGCAACAGTTCGACCGACTCCTGACTCGATATCAACTGAGCCTGCGTGGCGGCTACCAACTGCCGCTGTCGGAGCACGTCGGCGGCTGACGCCACGCCCTTGCGAAACTGCATCGTCACGATATCGAGAACTTTCTGGTTGATCTCGATCTGGCTCTGAGCGATCTGGACGAGGACCTGCGCCTCCGCCAATTGGTACCAGGTGCCGGCTACCGATGCCGCCAGCGTGATGACCGCCGCATCCACGGCATCCTGGCTCGACTGCGCGTCGAGGACGGCGGCTTCCCGCGAGGACCGCAGCCGCGACCACAAGTCCACCTCATAGCTGGCGGCCGCTCCGACCGAATAGAGGCTGCTGTAGGCTGTCTGGCCCTGGACCTGCTGGCGGCTGCGCCGATAGCCGGCACTCAGGTTGACCTGCGGCCAGAGTGTGGCCCCGGTTTTCTTGGCCGTGGCCTGTGCTTGAGCCAGCCGGTCCCAGGCGGTCCGTAGACTGAAGTTGCCGGCCAGGGCTTGCGAAATCAAGCCGCTGAG
>CAYNQP010000234.1:0-6348 GCA_964399325.1 uncultured Pirellulales bacterium | reverse complement strand
GTGCTGGGCCCAGAAGATCTTCAGCGCCGTCGCGCCGCAGCCGACCCCGGCAATGAAGAACAACGCCGCCGCCAAATACGCGAACAATTCGGGCAAGGCCGCGATCAACACGCCGAAACCGATGAGCAGCATGCCGACCACCAGAAGGCCCGAGGCCACGGCCCGCGAAGCCTGTGACAACGCATTTGAGTAGTGACGAAATATCATTTTCGATCCTCCTTGCTTCAGAGGCATACGAAAAAGAAGCGGGTCCCGTTCGGGACCCGCTTGACGATTCTCTGTTAGTACATCCCGCCGCCCGGAGGCATCGAGGCCTTTTCCTTCTTCTCAGGGATCTCACTGACCACCGCGTCGGTCGTCAGCAGCAGCGCGGCGATGGACGCGCCGTTCTGCAGGGCGGCCCGCTCGACCTTGGTCGGCACGATGACGCCGAACTTGATCATGTCGCCGTACTGCTTGGTCAGGGCGTTGTAGCCGAAGTTCTTCTCGGTGCTCTCCATGACCTTCTGGGCCACGATGGAGCCGTCGAGCCCGGCGTTGTGTGCGATCTGCTTGATCGGCGCGACCACGGCCCTGCGGACGATATCGACACCGATCGACTCGTCGCCCTTGGTCTTGATCTTGTCCAGGGCCGGCAGCGCCCGCAGCATGGCGACGCCACCGCCGGGCAGAATGCCTTCTTCCGCGGCCGCGCGGCAAGCGTGCAGCGCGTCCTCGACGCGGGCCTTCTTTTCCTTCATCTCGGCCTCGGTCGCAGCGCCGACGCTGATCTGGGCGACGCCGCCGGAGAGCTTGGCCAGTCTTTCCTGGAGCTTCTCGATATCGTAGTCGCTGGTGGAGTTGTCGATTTCGGTCTTGATCTGCTCGATACGCGCCTTGATGGCCTCGGTGCTGCCGGCACCTTCGATGATCGTGGTCGTGTCCTTGTCGATGGTGATCTGCTTGGCCCGGCCGAGTTGCTGGAGCTCGATGTTCTCCAGGTTCAGACCCAGGTCCTCGAAGATCGCCTCGGCGCCGGTGAGGACGGAGATATCACTGAGCAGCGCCTTACGCCGGTCGCCGAAGCCAGGGGCCTTGACCGCCGCGACTTGCAGCACGCCGCGCAGCTTGTTCACCACGAGCGTCGCCAGGGCCTCGCCCTCGACGTCCTCGGCGATGACCAGCAGAGGCTTGCCCTGCTTGGCCACCTGCTCCAGCAGCGGCACCAGGGACTTGATCGAACTGATCTTCTTCTCATGGACCAGAATGTAGGGCTTGTCCAGAACGACCGTCATGTTCTCGGGCTTGTTCACGAAATGCGGGCTGAGGTATCCCTTATCGAACTGCATGCCTTCGACCAGCTCGACGGTCGTTTCGAGCGACTGGCCTTCCTCCACGGTAATGACGCCATCTTTACCCACTTTGTCCATGGCTTGGGCCAGCTTCTTGCCGATCTCGGCGTCCTGGTTGGCCGAGCACGTAGCGACCTGCTCGATCTGCCGGGTAGACTCGACCGGTACACACATCTGCTGGAGCTCGCTGACGATGGTCTCGACGGCTATCTCGATGCCGTGCTTGACCTGCATCGGGTTGGCGCCGGCGGTGATGTTCTTGAGACCCTCCTCGAAGATGCTCTCGGCCAGAATCGTCGCCGTGGTGGTGCCGTCGCCGGCCACGGTCGAGGTCTTCGAGGCCACTTCTTTGACCATCTGGGCGCCCATATTCTCGTAGGCGTCTTCCAGCTCGACCTCCTTGGCCACGGTCACGCCGTCTTTGGTGACGGTGGGCGAACCAAAGGATTTTTCGAGAATCACGTTCCTGCCGCAGGGTCCGAGCGTAATCTTCACCGCGCCGGCCAGCTTTCTCACACCCTCTCGGATGGCCCCGCGTGCCTCGGTCCCGTACGCTATTTTCTTAGCTGCCAGGTTGGTTTCTCTCCTTTATTGTCTGGCGATGCGCGCGAGCGCCGCCGTTGGGGTTGACATCCGCCGCGCTACTTCTCGATGACGGCCATGATATCCGACTCGTCCATGATCAGGTACTCTTTGCCGTCGATCTTGATTTCGGTACCGGCATAGCTCGTGAAGAGCACCCGATCACCCTTCTTGACCTGCACTTCCCTGCGCGTGCCGTCCTCAAGCACCTTGCCCGCGCCGACGCTGATGATCTTGCCGCGCTGGGGTTTCTCCTTGGCCGTATCCGGCAGCACAATCCCGCCGGCCGTCTTTGCCTCTGCTTCCACGCGCTCAACCAGCACCTTGTCCGCCAATGGTCGAATGTTCATCTGTCCTTGCTCCTTTCCATAAGACTACATATACCTAACTCTATCCCCGCATTCATGTCCAACAGTCTATGAGGACTGTGTCCTGTCGCGTTCCGCCCCTCCAAGGGGCAGGTGGTTGGCTGCCTTGCATTCGCCGAGATCAGGTGGCGAAAAGATTGCTGTTGTACCTCTTCAGGAAAATCCGGTTCAGTAATTGATGCAGAATATCCATATTGACCGGTTTGTCGATCACGCCGAAGACATCGAGTTGCAGGGCCTTGCCCAACACATCCTGGTTGGCCCGGGTCGTCAGCAGGATGCAGGGCTGGAGCGGGAAGTCCATCCGAATGATCTTGACGGTAACCAGCCCGTTCGACCGCTCCGAGTCCATATCCACAATCGTCGCGTGGATGCGCCGGCTGGCGATGATATGGACGAAGTCGCTGGGGTCCTCGGCGACCAGGAGATTCACTCCCCTGGGCTTGAAGAGATCGCGCAGCGCCTCCGGCCAGGCCCAGTTGGCGGCACTGGTTACCACGTTGACCTCATCGAGTTGTGAGCGCTCTGCAAACATACCTATACCAATCTGATAAAGCAGGTGCAAATGCCGTGCCAGCGAGCCAGACAGAGGAGTCGCAATTCATAAGCGACTGCCATGACTTGGTTTGTGGCAAATGTGCCAAACGGACGCCCCGCTGGCAAAATTGCAGCCCGCTCTCGGCCCCCTGCCACCCTGGCAGGCTCAGAGGCGGCGGGTGTGAGAATGGAATCGGCCCTCGTGCGAGGCCCGTGCACGGCCCACCCCTGCCGGGCGCCGGGCCATCAAAGGAATCCACACGGTCGCGTAGGTATTTCCTTGACTTACAGGCGTGAATACGTTATGATATCGGGCCTGTTAACGGAGTGACGGGTTGGTGCACGGATGACCAAACGGAGAAGGGATCTCATCGCTGTTGTCGTGGTCTTGGCCACAAGGGTCGGAGTCTACGCGGACATGATGCCGGCATCCCCATCGAATGGGGCGCCGCGAGCGTCGGCGCAGGCGCGCGACCGAACAGCTTGCCCGTCTCCAAACTCGCCCAGCCCAGGCATCGGCCCGGCCATCTTTGATCTGGATCTGTGGCCTGTTGCATCTCTGCCCACGACAGATGCAGAGGTCGAACCGGCCGGCAAGACACCGCCGGCTCTCCAACTCCTGGACCGTGACCCCAGCAGTCTCGATTTGTGTCTCTACGCCCTCATGGGCCTGGGCTTGTGCAGGTCAGCCCCATGGATGAAGAAGCTGTCCTTCGGCGGCGTCCCTGACTGGTATCATCACGCCGGGCCCTTTCAGATCGGCCATAGCCATCCTGTCGGACCCAACTGCCTCTGCTCTACCGTGGTCTGCTTCGCTCAGCCGGACAACAGAGCAGATGACGTCATATGGCAACATCGCCTCGGGACCACTGCGGCCGTATGGCGCAAATCTCAATTCACACCCACCGTCCTTGCGTCCCGCGGACCTCCTCTCTGGTCCTCCTGATAATTCTGACCTCCTGATGGTCAGATTCCGCGTTGGGTTGCTGTCCTGTCGCGTGGTCTTTCGCGACCGTTCCGGGCAGTACGAAGACAATAAGTAAGGGAGTACTTTAGGAACGAATGGAGAAACTGAATTGTGAAACGGTTAATAACGCTTTGTACGCTGGTGGCCGTGGTTGTTGCCGCAGGCCCCGCTAAGGCAGATATCAGCATTACACCCGCTATGGGCAAGAACTTCACATACCAGCGATGGGATTTTGACACCAGTGAGACCCAATTTGGTAATAAGGATTGGGGGCCTATCTATGCTGAGACGTACGAGAATCCGTACTTCGACCCCCTCGGCGCCCCCCCCGTAGCCACACTTACCACGTGGGGCGTCGCCGACGACGCTGGCTGGTACCACGACCCGGATGTTATGCATGGCGCCCTTATCACGGCCACTCTAGAGATCCCAAACGAGTCGGACCCTGGTTTTTTGAAGATAGTCCAAATTGAGGCTGCCTACATGAATGCTTCGATGGACCCATTCATACGCGTCTCCACCACGACCGCGGGCTCGACGGCTACGGAAGTCGGCACAGCAGCAATCGATGGCCCAGACGCCTCCGGTTGGTGGGAAGTGACATCCACATGGAACATCAATCCACAGCCCGCCTCTGAGAAGATCGAGCTTGCTTTCTTTGGTGGTTCTATCGCTGAGGGTGTTTACGGTGTTGACCTAGACTACATTGAGGTTGCGACGGTTTGTGTCCCGGTTCCTGTTCCTGCAGCGATTCTCCTCGGCATGCTCGGCCTTGGCGCCGCGGGTGTGAAGTTGCGAAAGTACACGTGAGAGGCCCATAGCAGACAACGGAATTCTAACACACATGGAACAAGGAGGTACTATGAGTGAGAAAAAGATGTGGAGGTCAACCCTGGTTGTGATGGCAGGCCTCGTCCTGGCAGTCTCAATCTCAGCGAGAGCAGACTTCATCATGCATTCGGCGAACGAGACAACCGGGAACCAGGTATGGGGCGGCGTCGGTTTGACATTCGACGTCGTTGCCCCGTCCGGCATCGAGGTCCTGGAGCTTGGCATTTATGACAGCGGGCACGACGGTATCGGGGGCGATGCGACACTCTCGACCGTTCTGTTCGATACCGCCACGGAGACGTCGCTCGGACAGATGGATTTCACGGGGCTCGATTCCGGCACGTGGGACGCGACGAGCAACGACTGGTTCAAGCCGTTGGCTAGTCCGCTTGTGCTCTCGCCCGGGCAGTACACCATTGTCGGTTATGGCTGGGACAGTGGGAACAACGAGCACAACAGCAACAACGTGGGAGGTGGGCCTACATTCGATAGCGGTGGTGGCTCAATAAGCTTCGTCGAGTCCGTATGGACTGTCTACGACGACGATATAGCGCCGACGTTCCCGACGCAGACTGGAGGGACGGATTATTTCGACGGACCGAACATGAAGTTCGCGGTGGTCCCAGTTCCAGTAGCCGTTCTGCTGGGCATGCTTGGTTTGGGCACCGCAGGTTTGAGCCTGCGGAAGTACGTGTAGGAGCCTCGCGGCGGGCAATCATGTGTCTGACATGAACTCGTTCGTAGCCGGCCGTCAGCGGCGACGCACACACGAGACAACCCAAGGGGCTGTGAGCTTCGGCTCCCAGCCCCTTCTTTGCACTCGTACCCCAGAGACCCCGTGGGCTTGAAGACGCGGCACCAAACGACTCGCACGGTGCAGAATCGGCGCCCCCTCCCTTCTTCCCAGCAGCGCCCCTGTGACAGACGAAAGCCCCCCGTCGAGACGCCCCGGCCCCTGACGCATTGCTGGCGGCACCGGGCCATCAAAGGCCACAATCCACACTTCCTTGCAGGGTTGTCTTGACATGAAGACGAAATTCCCCTATAATATTGGGTACATCTTTGGACTTATGCATCGGTGATTAGGTGGTCTATCGGAGAAGGGTTGTCATCGCCATTGTCGTGGCCTTTGCCACTAGGGCTGGGGTCTACGCCGACATGATGCCGGTATTCCCTGTGGATGCGGTGCCCTGCCCTGCGGCGCCGGTCGGCGACCGAACGGTTTCCCAGTCCTCGAACTCGCCCAGTCCACTCATCAGCCCGGCCAGCGTCGATCTGCACTTGCGGTCTGTGGTATTTCTGCCCACGACAAATGCAGAGGTCCAACCGGCCAGCGAGGCACAGCCACCTCTCCAACTCCGGGGGCCTGACCGGGGCAGCTTCGATTTCTGTCTCTACGCCTTCATGGGTCTGGGCTTGTGCCGGTCCGCCCCGTGGATGAAGCAGCTATCCTCCTTAGCCTGCCTTCCGGACGGGTACCACTGCGCCGGCCCGTACCAGATTGGCCATAGCCTTCCTGTGGGACCCGATTCGCTTTCCTCTGCGACGGTCGTCTGTTTTGTTCAGCCGATCTGCACGATGGAAGATTCCCTACCGCAATATTGTCTGGGCACGATTGCATCCCTCTGGCGCAAGTCACAATTCACACCCACCGTCCTTGCATCCCGAGGATCTCCTCTTTGACCTGCCCTACGGATGGTGGGCGCGGGGCGAGCTTGATAGACTGGGCTGC